>NZ_JBITRU010000027.1:104055-126419 GCF_044540255.1 Streptomyces sp. NPDC086080 | reverse complement strand
CCCTTCGGTCTTGCGTTTCCGACTCTATCAGATCTTTCCGATCCGATTTCCTCGGTGCTTTCCAGGTTTACGCTTTCGCGTTTCCCTTTCCGGCGATTCCGACTTTATCAGAAGTTCTGGGGCGGATTGACCGGCCCTCGTTCTCCGATTGATCGGGAGGTGCTTCCGCGGAATCAGTGTTCCGTCGAGAAGCCGATAGATGCTCGTTGTGGCCTTCCGGGGTCTAGCCCCATCTCCAGGCAACTGTTTGAATCTACCTCCCCACACGCTCCGTGTCAACGGCTCCTGTGAGGCAAGCAGGAGACTAGCAGCTCAACCGGGCGCTCCGCACATCAGGCGGCCGTCGGCACGTCGGCACTGCGCTCCGATGCCTCGAGGTCACCCGTTTCGCCGGCGCGTGCCGCACGACCGCCCACGACATAGACGTAGGCCAGGAAGGCCAGCTCGGCGACGACCCCGATGGTGATGCGTGCCCAGGTGGGCAGGCCCGAGGGGGTGACGAAGCCTTCGACGGCGCCGGAGATGAACAGCACCAGAGCGAGGCCGATCGCCATGGCCAGGGCCGCACGGCCCTCCTCCGCCAGGGCTGTGCGCCGGGTGCGCGGGCCCGGGTCGATGACGGTCCAGCCGAGCCGGAGGCCGGTACCGGCCGCGACGAAGACGGCGGTGAGTTCCAGGAGGCCGTGCGGCAGCACGAGGCCGAGGAAGGTGTCGAGGCGTCCGGCGGAGGACATCAGACCGAAGCCGACACCGAGGTTGAGCATGTTCTGGAAGAGGATCCACAGGACCGGCAGGCCCAGGAAGACTCCCAGGATCAGGCAGAGCGCCGCGGCCCAGGCGTTGTTCGTCCAGACCTGAGCGGCGAAGGACGCCGCGGGGTTGCTCGAGTAGTACGTCTCGTACTGGCCGCCGGGGCGGGTGAGCTCGCGCAGTTCGCCGGGCGCCGCGATCGACGCCTGTACATCGGGATGGGTGCCTATCCACCAGCCGAGCAGTGCCGCCACCGCTGTGGAGAGCAGTGCCGTGGGCACCCACCAGTGGCGCGATCGGTAGACGGCGGCCGGGAAACTGTGGGTCAGGAAGCGCGTGACGTCCCGCCAGGAGGCTCGGCGGGCTCCTGTCACCGCACTGCGCGCGCGTGCCACCAGCTGGCTGAGTCTGCCGGTCAGCTGCGGATCGGGAGCGGCCGACTGGATCAGGGACAGATGGGTGGCGGTGCGCTGATAGAGGACGACGAGTTCGTCGGCCTCCGCGCCGGTGAGGCGGCGCTGGCGCCGGAGGAGGGCGTCGAGGCGGTCCCACTCCGCGCGGTGGGCGGAGACGAAGACGTCGAGGTCCATCGGTGTGCCTGCTCCTCGGCTGTTCGTCGACGGTCGGGTCATCAGCTTGGCAGACTGACGATGTTCGGGGCAGGCCAGGAAAGGGCGACGGGCGTGAGTGAGCTGGTGACGGGCGAGGCGGTGGCGCTGGAGTTGCGCCCCGCGAGGCTGCCCAGCAGGGCGCTTGCGGTCCTGCTCGATCTGGCCGTTGCCGTGGCCGCGTACATCGCGGTGACCCTTGGTCTGGTGGCTGCCACGGCCTCCCTGGATCAGGCGGCGCGGACCGCGATATCGATCGCGGTGTTCGTTCTGGTGCTGGTCGGTGGGCCGATCATGGTCGAGACGCTCAGCCACGGGCGGTCGCTCGGGAAGATGGCCTGCGGGCTGCGGGTGGTGCGGGACGACGGGGGGCCGATCCGGTTCCGGCATGCGCTGGTGCGGGGCCTGATCGGTGTGATCGAGATCCTGATGACCCTCGGTGTCGTGGCCTGCGTCGCCTCGCTGGTCTCCGCGCGAGGCCGACGGCTCGGGGATGTGTTCGCGGGGACTCTGGTCGTACGGGAGCGGGTGCCTGCCGGTCGGGCGGACTTCGTACCGCCGCCTCCGCCGTGGCTCGCCGGGCGTTTCTCAAGCCTCGATCTGTCGGCGGTGCCCGATGGTCTGTGGCTCGCCGTCCGTCAGTACCTGACACGGATGCGGCAACTGGATCCGGCGGTCGGCTGGTCCATGGCGGAGCGGCTGGCCGCGGACCTGGCGGAGCGTACGGGCGCGCCGGTGCCGCCGGGCGTGCCGCCCGCCGCGTATCTGGCGGCGGTGGTGCAGGAGCGGCAGGCCCGCGAGGCGCGGCGGGCGTTCGCGCACGGGGTTGCTGGGGGGAGCGGGCAGAGCGGTACCGCCGGTCCGACGGGGGGCACGGGTGTCGCGGGTGTCGCGGGTGGCTATGTCCCGCCCGTCCCGCCCCCCGCGAACCTTCCCGCGGCCGTGTCGCCGAACGTGCCGCCGGAGGTACGGCCGTCCGTTCCGTCGGTGGAGGGGGGAGCCGCGGCGTCGCGGGACGGGGTGTCGGCCGATCGGCCGTCGACAGGGTTCGTGCCGCCGGCGTAGACGGCTTCGGACATGCCGCTCAGTCGAAGACCGACGGTGGTGATGCGAGGTCTTCGAGTTCGATCCCGGGGGCCCCGAGGACCACGTCGCCGGCCAGGTGCACGGCATGCTGCTCACCCGTGTCCAGGGCTGTGACCTGGTATTCGTCGACGGTCAGGGGGCCGTTGTCAGTGGCGTGTGCTTCTCTCTTCACCAGTGCCCAGGACTGGTCCAGGGTGCGCGGGGCGAGGACCGGGTCCGTGAAGGCGACGAGGCGTACGCGGGTGGCCGCGGAGGAGGGGGTGAGGCGCAGCAGACGGGCGGTGGCGACGAGGAACGCGGGGGACGAGCCGGTGAAGGCGTGGGCGCGCGCATGGCCTTCGGTGGCGTGGACTCCGGTGGGGTCGGTGCGGACCCAGGTGACGCCGTCGAGGGCGGCGCCGCGGACCTGCCAGCTCGCGGCGTGGAGTTCGAGACGGATGGGGCGGCCGAGTTCGTCGAGGGCGAGGTCGACCGAGCCCAGGTGATCGCCGGAGGGGGCGGTGAGCCGGGAGACGTAGCGCCAGCCGGACGGACCGGGGGCGCACTGGAAGTGTTCGTCCGCGAGGGGGGTGTGGTCGTGCGGATCGTGGAGCGAATAGCGGCCGCGGGGCATGGGGGTCCTGGGTCGTGACGGGCTGGGCCGGTCGCCGGTCCGTCCATGGGGCAGGCCCCCGACACGGGGGTGCGGGGGCCTGCCTCGGGGGACCTGCTGCCGGGGAGCGTGTCCGTGCGCGGATGCGCTCCCCGCGGTGGGAGCCTCGGCTCAGTAGCGGTAGTGGTCCGACTTGTACGGGCCCTCGACCTGGACGCCGATGTACTCGGCCTGCTCGGGGCGGAGGGTGGTCAGCTTCACGCCGAGCGCGTCGAGGTGCAGGCGGGCGACCTTCTCGTCGAGGTGCTTGGGCAGGACGTAGACGCCGGTCGGGTATTCGTCGGGCTTGGTGAACAGCTCGATCTGGGCCAGGGTCTGGTCCGCGAAGGAGTTGGACATCACGAACGACGGGTGACCGGTGGCGTTGCCCAGGTTCAGCAGGCGGCCCTCGGAGAGGACGATGATCTTCTTGCCGTCGGGGAAGGTCCAGGTGTGGACCTGCGGCTTGATCTCGTCCTTGACGATGCCGGGCACCTTGGCGAGGCCGGCCATGTCGATCTCGTTGTCGAAGTGGCCGATGTTGCCCACGATGGCCTGGTGCTTCATCTTGGCCATGTCGGAGGCCATGATGATGTCCTTGTTGCCGGTCGTGGTGACGAAGATGTCGGCCTTGTCGACGATGTCGTCGAGGGTCGTCACCTGGTAGCCGTCCATCGCGGCCTGCAGGGCGCAGATCGGGTCGATCTCGGTGATGACCACGCGGGCGCCCTGACCGCGCAGGGACTCCGCGCAGCCCTTGCCCACGTCGCCGTAGCCGAACACGACGGCCGTCTTGCCGCCGATCAGGGTGTCGGTGGCGCGGTTGATGCCGTCGATCAGGGAGTGGCGGCAGCCGTACTTGTTGTCGAACTTCGACTTGGTGACGGCGTCGTTGACGTTGATCGCCGGGAACAGGAGGGTGCCTTCGCGCTGCATCTCGTACAGGCGGTGGACGCCGGTCGTGGTCTCCTCGGTGACACCGCGGATCTCGGAGGAGAGCTGGGTCCACTTCTGGGGGTTCTCGCCCAGGGTGCGGTTGAGCAGTTCGAGGATGACGCGGTGCTCGTCGGACTCGGCGGTGTCGGGCGAAGGAGCCTTGCCGTCCTTCTCGTACTCGACGCCCTTGTGGACGAGGAGGGTGGCGTCACCGCCGTCGTCGAGGATCATGTTGGGGCCGCCGGTGGGGCTGTCCGGCCAGGTCAGCGCCTGCTCGGTGCACCACCAGTACTCCTGAAGGGTCTCGCCCTTCCAGGCGAAGACCGGGACGCCCCGCGGGTTGTCGGGCGTGCCGTCCGGGCCGACGGCGATGGCGGCCGCGGCGTGGTCCTGGGTGGAGAAGATGTTGCAGGACGCCCAGCGGACCTCGGCGCCGAGGGCGACCAGGGTCTCGATGAGAACGGCGGTCTGCACGGTCATGTGCAGGGAGCCGGTGACCCGGGCGCCGGCCAGGGGCCGGGTCTCGGCGTACTCCTTGCGGATCGCCATCAGGCCGGGCATCTCGTGCTCGGCGAGGGTGATCTCCTTGCGGCCGAACTCGGCCAGGGAGAGGTCGGCGACCTTGAAGTCCTGTCGGTTGTCGACAGTCGTCATGACGGGCTGCTCCTCGGGGTGTGGGTCGAGGTGGGTACGGCTGGTCTGCGCGGCGGCGGACACAGGGGTGCCCCGAAGAGGACACAGGCATGCCCGCGTGCGCGCAGCGCAGTCCGTCGGAGGCCCTCTCTCCCTCGGCCGGTCCCCGGTGGGACCGCCCGACCGCCATCAGCAGCGACGTCTGGCTCCGTCCCAAGCTACACCGCGCGGCCGGACGACCCCCAGTCCGGCCGCGTACACATCAGGCCGTTTTGGGGACGCCGGGCCGGCCCCGTCGTGCGGGGACGGCCCGGTGCCCTGCGTGCTCGGTACGTCTAGTGAGCGGTGTCCGGCTGGGTGGGCCCGCCGGGGGTGGCCTGCGGGTCGGCGCCCTTGGCGGCTTCGGCCTCGCTGTAGATGTCGGGCTCGAGGTAGATCACCCGGGCGATCGGGACGGCCTCGCGGATGCGGGACTCGGCGGCGTCGATGGCCGAGGCCACCTCGGCGGCGGTGTCGTCGTGGCGGACGGCGATCTTCGCGGCCACCAGCAGTTCCTCCGGCCCGAGGTGGAGGGTGCGCATGTGGATGACGCGGGTGACGGTGTCACCGTCGACGGCGGCGGCCTCGATCTTCCGGGTCTCCTCGGCGCCCGCGGCCTCACCGAGCAGCAGGGACTTGGTCTCGACGGCGAGAACCAGGGCGATCAGGATGAGCAGGATGCCGATGCAGAGGGTGCCGATGCCGTCCCAGACGCTGTCGCCGGTGGCCAGGGCCAGGCCGACACCGCCGAGGGCGAGGATCAGGCCGATGAGCGCGCCGAGGTCCTCCAGGAGGACCACCGGCAGCTCCGGAGCCTTGGAGTGGCGGACGAACTCCTTCCAGGAGCGGTTGCCCCGCAGGACGTTGGACTCCTTGATGGCGGTACGGAAGGAGAAGCTCTCGGCGATGATCGCGAAGACGAGGACGCCGACCGGCCAGTACCAGTGCGTCAGCTCGTGCGGGTGCTTGATCTTCTCGTAGCCCTCGTAGAGGGCGAACATGCCGCCGACCGAGAAGAGCACGATGGAAACGAGGAAGGCGTAGATGTAGCGCTCGCGGCCGTAGCCGAAGGGGTGCTCCGGGGTGGCCTGCCGCTGTGCCCTCTTGCCGCCGACGAGCAGCAGGCCCTGGTTGCCGGAGTCGGCGAGCGAGTGCACGGACTCGGCGAGCATCGACGAGGAGCCACTGAAGAGGAACGCCACGAACTTCGCTACCGCGATCGCGAGGTTCGCGGCGAGTGCCGCCACGATCGCTTTGGTGCCGCCTGACGCGCTCATCTGTTCGCGTTGTCCCTTCGTATCCCGTGTGGGGCCCTGATGGGTGCGTCGTACGCAGCCCGGGGCTCAACCCGTCCTATGACGGTGGGACATTGTTGCAGCCCGGTTCGGCGTCGGCGCGGCGGACCGTCGGCCTGAGGGGTTCAGGCGACGACCGTGGCCCGGAACAGCGTTCCCTTGCCCGCCACTTCGGCCTTCTCACCTGCGGGGACGAACACGGAGGTACCCGGGGACAGTGCGTGCTCGCCCGCCCGGACGGAGCCCGCGGTGCAGAGCAGGATCTGCGGGGTGGTGAGGGTGAGGTCCTGGGCGGCGCCGGCCTCGGGGAGGACATAGCGGGAGAGGCGGAACTCGTCGATGGGGGTCTCGTAGACCTCCTCGCCGTCCGGGCCGGCTTCCGGGCGCAGGACGCCGGGGTCGCGGGACTCGAAGCGGACGATGCGCAGGAGTTCAGGGACGTCGACGTGTTTGGGCGTCAGGCCGCAGCGCAGGACGTTGTCGGAGTTGGCCATGATCTCGACGGCGAGGCCGTCGAGGTAGGCGTGCGGGACTCCGGCGCCCAGGAAGAGCGCCTCGCCGGGCTGGAGCCGGACGTGGTGGAGGAGCATCGCGGCGATGACTCCGGGGTCGCCCGGGTAGTGGTGGGCGATGCCGGCGTAGGGGGCGTAGTCGCCGCCGAGGCGGTCGCAGGCGGCGGCGGTCTCGGCGACCGTGCGGGCCATCTCCTCGGGGTCGGCGGTGAGGATCGCGGTGAGGACCTCGCGCAGGGCCGCCTCTTCGGGGTGGGCGTGCAGCAGGTCGACGTACGGCTTGAGGGAGTCCACGCCGAGGCCGTCGAGGAGCCCGGCAGCCCTCAGCGGGTCTCGGAAGCCGCACAGGCCGTCGAACTCGGTGAGCGCGCAAACCAGTTCGGGCTTGTGGTTGGCGTCCCTGTAGTTGCGGTGCGGGGCGGTCACGGGGACGCCCCGGCGCTCCTCGTCGGCGTAACCCGCCTTCGCCTGGGCGAGGTCGGGGTGGACCTGGAGGGAGAGCGGGGATCCGGCGGCGAGGAGTTTGAGGAGGAAGGGCAGCCGGGGGCCGAACCTGGCGACCGACTCCGGGCCGAGTTCCTTCTCCGGGGCCGCGTCGATGACCTCGGCGAGGGTCCCCCGGCCGGTGCGCGAGGGTGCGCCGGCGTGGGCGCCCATCCACATCTCCGCCTGCGGCTCGCCGGTGGGTTCGGTGCCGAGCAGCCGCGGGATGGCGGTGGTGGAACCCCAGGCGTAGGGGCGGATGGTGTTGTCGAGGCGGTCCATGGGGTTCTCCGCGTTCCTTCTGCCGGTTGTCGTGCGTGACGTCAGGGGGTCCCGGACATGATCAGGCTCTTGAGGCGAGCGCCAGGTAAACGGCGGCGAAATCCGTGACGGCGATCAGTTCCGCGAGGGTTTCCAGTTCGCCGCCCGCGTCCGGTTCCAGCTCGCTGATCGGTGTGTCGTGGGTGAGGGCCAGTTCACGGGCTGCGGGAGCCGCGGTGAGGCCGCCGATGGGGCGGTCCCTGAGCAGCACCACGCGGGCGTGCAGGGCGGGCCTCTCCTCGACGCGGTCGCGGAAGAAGTCGTCCGGATCCGCACGGGCCGCGAGCGGTCCGGCGAGCAGGGCGCTGTGCGCGGCGAGCGCCTCGGGCAGTTCGGCGACGATGGCGGGCGTGCCGGACAGCTCGGCGAGCGCGGCGGTGAACCGGCGGCCGGCCGGACCGGCCGAGACGCCCTCGGTCCAGACGACGGGCAGTGCGTCGGCGAGTTCCGCGGCCAGCGTCTTGGCGGGGTTGCTGTACGTCACGATGGCGGGTCCGCAGCGTTCGGCGATGCCGTCGAGACGATCGGCGATCCGCTGCAGCGCCTCGGGCGGGGCGGTGAGCAGGCCGGTGCGGTCCAGGAGGGCGAGCAGCGGGGTCAGCAGCGCCCACAGCACGCCGGAGGACGCGGCCGCCAGGGGTTCGTCCTGGTCATAGGGCGCGGTGGCCATGGGGATGAACAGGCCGTGGGAGCCACCGACCGCGTCGGCGAGCGGGGTGCGGGCGGGGGCGACGGCGACGACCGTGCAGCCGCGGCGGTAGGCCTGCTCGGAGAGCAGGGCCAGGCCGGGTTCGGTGCCGTCCGGGGTGGCGATGAGGAGCAGGTCGACGGAACCGGCCCAGCCGGGCAGCTCCCAGCGCAGGGCGCCCGCGGCGGGGGCGACGCCGGTGGGCGCGAGCCGGGTGACGGGGCTGCCGGCGCCGGCCAGGGTGCCGAGGAGGTCGGCGGCCTGGGTGGCGGCGGCGCCGGGACCCGCGATGAGGACGGCGCGGGGGCGGCCGTCCGGCTTGAGATCGTTGACGCCGGCTTCGGCGGCGTGCCGTGCGGCGGTGCGGACGCGGGCGCCGGCTTCGGCGGCGCCGCGGAGCAGGGCGCGGCGGTCGGCCTCGGCGAGGCCCTCCGGTGAGTCGAGCAGCGATTCGTCGAGCATGTGCGGCAGGCTCCGATCTCGGATCGGCGGGGCGCGGGTACGCGGGGCTGCGAATCCGCCGGCCCGCCGGCCCGCGGGCAGGCGGTACGCGGGTTCTCGGTTACGCCGGGCGGCGGGCCTCGTCGACGAGGAGTACGGGGATGCCGTCGCGGACCGGGTAGGCCAGGCCGCAGTCCTGGCCGGTGCAGGTCAGCTCGGTGTCCCGCTCCTCGAGGGGGGAGTGGCAGGCCGGGCAGGCGAGGATCTCCAGGAGGCCGGCTTCGAGTGGCATGGGGGTCCCTTCGCTGGGTGGATGTGCTGGTCAGGGTACCGCCGGTGGGGGGTGGGTCGCGGGCTGGGCTGCGCGGTGCCCGGCGTGGGCCGGGCGGGGAATGTGGCGCGGCCCGGCGCCGGCGGGGTGCCGTGGGGCCCACCCTCCCCGGACGGCTCGTTCGCGGGGCGGGGGCGGGGCGGACCGGTGGGAGGAGGTCTCCCGTGCGACGTGGGTGGGAGGGGGACGGCGCCCGGTCTGCCGGGAGGGTTACGACCTGATGAGTTTCAGGACTTCGTCCCGGATCCTGGACATGGTGAGTTCGTCACGGGCTTCCGCGTTCAGGCGGAGGAGGGGTTCGGTGTTGGAGGGGCGGACGTTGAACCACCATTCGGCGGAGGTGACGGTGAGACCGTCCAGTTCGTCGAGGGTGATGCCCTCCCTGCCCTCGTACGCGGCCCTGATCGCGGCGACGCGGGCGGTCTGGTCGTCGACGGTGGAGTTGATCTCGCCGGAGCCGCTGTACCGGTCGTACTGGGCGACCAGGGCGGACAGGGTGCCCTGCTGGCCACCGAGGGCGGCGAGGACGTGCAGGGCGGCGAGCATGCCCGTGTCGGCGTTCCAGAAGTCGCGGAAGTAGTAGTGCGCGGAGTGCTCCCCTCCGAAGATCGCACCGGTTCTGGCCATCTCGGCCTTGATGAAGGAGTGGCCCACGCGGGTGCGTTCGGGGGTACCGCCGTTCTCCCGTACGACCTCAGGGACCGACCAGGACGTGATCAGGTTGTGGATGATCGTGCCCTTGCCACCGTTGCGGGCCAGTTCGCGGGAAGCGACCAGGGCGGTGATCGCGGACGGCGGGACGGGTTCGCCCCGCTCGTCGACGACGAAGCAGCGGTCGGCGTCCCCGTCGAAGGCGAGCCCGAGATCGGCGCCTTCCTCCCGGACCCGCTTCTGCAGGTCGACGAGGTTGGCCGGGTCGAGGGGGTTGGCCTCGTGGTGGGGGAAGGTGCCGTCGAGTTCGAAGTACATCGGGACGAGGGTGAGCGGCAGGCCGGCGAAGACCGTCGGAACGGTGTGCCCGCCCATGCCGTTGCCGGCGTCGACGACGACCTTCAGGGGACGGATGGAGGCCAGCTCGACGAGAGAGCGCAGGTGTGCCGCGTAGTCGTCCAAGGTGTCGCGCCGGGTGATCGTTCCGGGAGCGTCGGCCGTCGGCTCCGGGGCGCCCGTCTCGCTCCATCGCTCGACGAGTTCCCGGATCTCCGCCAGGCCTGTGTCCTGGCCGACCGGTGCGGCGCCCGCGCGGCAGAGCTTGATGCCGTTGTAACGCGCCGGGTTGTGCGAGGCGGTGAACATCGCGCCCGGGAGGTTCAGGGCGCCCGAGGCGTAGTAGAGCTGGTCGGTCGAGCACAGGCCGATTTCGGTCACGTCGACGCCGTGGGCCGCCGCCCCCCGCGCGAACGCGCCCGACAGGCCTGGCGACGACGGCCTCATGTCGTGACCGGTGACGATGGCGGTCGCGCCGGTCACCCGGGCGAAGGCGGCACCGAAGAGCTCGGCGAGCGTCTCGTCCCACTGGTCGGGGACGACCCCGCGCACGTCGTACGCCTTCACGATCTGCGAGAGATCAGCAGCCACGGCCAGCCCTTCCGGAAGTCCTGTCGGTCACCACAAACTACCCGTAGGGGGTGGCGGTCCGGTCCCGGTCACCGAACGTTCCTCGCGGATGCCGGCCGCCGGCGGAGGGGGGAGCGGCGCCCGGTCAGTTGTCCGGCGAGCGCAGGACACGCAGGTGGCCGCGGCGTGCGACCTCCATGGGGTCGGCCGTGCGGGAACCGGCCGCGCCGCCCGCCGCGCGCTCCTGAGGGCGGGCGGCCTCGCGCACCGCGTTCGCCAGCGCCTCCAGATCGTCCCCGCTCGGCTGGGCCGGGGCCGAGGCATCGAGCAGGCGCACGACCTCCCAGCCGCGCGGGGCGGTGAGGCGCTCGGAGTGCTCGGCGCACAGGTCATAGCAGTGGGGTTCGGCGTAGGTGGCGAGGGGGCCGAGGACCGCGGTCGAGTCGGCGTAGACGTACGTCAGCGTCGCGACGGCAGGACGGCCGCAGGCGGTGCGCGAACAGCGACGTACAGGGCTCACGGTGTTGGACGGTACCGCACTCTTGAGCGGGCCGCGACGACTCTCCACCAGGTCACTCGCCCGTGTCGTGGTGTGAAACGCCCCACGTATCCCTTTGGCCACACCTTGCGACCTGGACGGATACGCAGGGCCGGAAGGCCGGACGGTACTGATTCCGGTCACCAGTTGGTACAAAAGCTGCCAATCACCTTGAGATCATCAGTCCTGGAAGGGTACGAAATCGAGCCCAACCTTGGCTGGAATGGTCATGTTGTGACATGACCCGCGGGTCGGCCCGAAGGCACGCGGGGGTCGGGCGGGGCGGCCGTGCGACGACTACTCTTCGCAGTGATGGACACCCCCGTGACTCCCCGTCCCACCGGCCCCGGGCCCCGACGCCGTGATCGCCACGGCCGTGGCATGCGCGGGCCCGTCGCACCACCCCAGGTACCGCTCGCCGCCAGCCGCGCGGAGACGTTCGCGGATCTGGTGCAGGACTCGGTGGAGCGGCTGGAGCGACGCTGGCCGCAGCTCTCCGACATCGATTTCCTGGTGCTGGACGTACCGCGGCTGGACGGTAGGGGCGCGGGAGCGGTGTGGAGCGACGAGGCGGTGCCGCTGGGCGGGACCGTGGCCGCCCGTGAGGGGCGGCCCGCCCGGGTGGTGATCTACCGACGGCCGGTCGAGATCCGGACCAAGGGACGCGACGAGCGGGCGGCCCTGGTCCACGAGGTCGTGGTGGAACAGGTGGCCGACCTGCTGGGGCTCACACCCGAGACCGTGGATCCCCGGTACGGGGAGGACTGAGGGATCACCCCGAGCCCCGCTGCTTCTGCAGGACCGACAGGTCCTCGCTCGCCTCCGGTACCGCCACCGTCCCCCGGTCGTCCGGGAGTGACTGGACGGTGAAGAACGGGACGCCGTTCTTCGTCGCCGCGAGGGTGCGGGACGCGTAGACGGGCGTAGCCGTCTCCGGTTCGATCGTGAGGGCGTACGTCCCCTTCACTCCCGACGGCGCGGGCACCTCGATGTCCTGGGTCGTGCCCGACTTGATCGTGTACGTCTTGGACGCCGGCGTGCCGCCCTTCGTGCCGGCGGAGGCGGTGACCTTGACCTTGGCGTCGCCCTCGGGCGCGGTCACCGAAAGGGTCGTGCCCTTGGCGGTGTTGTCCACGGCCGTCGCCCGCGCGCCGACCGGCCGGGCGGCCGGGAGGAACGCCGACTCCTGCTTCTCCCCCTTGCCGCGCAGCACCCGTACCGCCGCCACGAGTGGCACGGAGCCGTCCGGCGCCGTCAGCACCAGGGAGCCCGGCTCACCACGCGTGATGTCGCCCAGGTCGACGGCCGCCGTCATGCCGCCCTTCACATGCAGCGTCTCCTGGCCGGCCGGGGTGATCAGGCCGGAGGGGGAGGCGAGGCGCACCTTCACGTCGACGTCGGCGTCGTGCGGGGTGAAGGCGACCAGGCGGACGGCGGTGGCGTCCTTCGGGATGCCGGGCAGGACCAGGCTGCCCGAGGGGTCGGCCGACGCGGGCAGCCAGTCGCCGCCCAGCTTGTCGTCCAGGGCCTGCACGGCCGCGCCGACCCGTCCGCTGCGGACCACGACGTGCACGGTCACGTCGGTCTGCTTCTCGTCGGTGAGCGTGGACAGCAGCACCGGCTCGGCGGAGTGCGGCTGGACCGTGATGCCCTCCCCCACCGTCGTCTTCAGGTCACCGTCCTTGCCGTAGAGCTCGATGTCGACCACCGCCGCCGAGTCGTCGGGGTTGGTCAGGTGGACGTAGTCGGTGCGGTCCTCGCCGGTGCTCGCGCCCGGGAACCAGAATTCGGTGTCGGCGGGCGCGCAGGCGACGCCCTGCAGGCCCCGGCCGGTGCCCGCGGCCACCTCGGTCGTCTGCTGCACGGTCCAGCCGGGCGCGACGCGGCCCTCGGCGGTTCCGATGAGCGCCGGGGCGTCGCCTCCGGAGGCGTCTCCGGTGACCGGCTTGCCGGGGTCCCCGGGCTTCAGTACGTCCTTGCCGCTCGGGCTGTCCTTCTCACCCTTGCCGCCCTCGTCGTCCTTGCCGCCCTTGCCGCCCTTGCCGCCCTCGTCGTCCTTCTCGTCGGGCTGCGGCTTCTCCGTGGCCGGCCGGAGTCCGGCCTCACCGTCGCTCTTCGTGCCCTCCGTGACGGGCGTGAAGGACGTGTAGGTCGTCTCGGCCAGGTCGGAGGAGCTCGGCTGGGGGCACAGCAGGCTCGTGCGTTCCACCGGAAGGTGGGCCGCCGCCGTGGCGGCCTCGTCCGCGGTCCCGGTGTCGGGTGAGGACATCGCGGCGAAGCCGGTGACGGCGGCGAGCGCGGTCGCGCCCGCGATCAGGGACAGGGTGGTCCGGTTCACTGCTGGCTCCCGTCGGGACGCTCGCCGCCCGTGCCGTGGGGGTCGTACGACGTGTCGTAGCCCTGCGGGTAGTTCTGGTCGTAGCCGCCCTGGTCGTACGTCGGGTCGTACGGCTGCTGCTGGGTGCCGTACGCGTACGGGTCGTACGGGCCACCCTGGTCATAGGCGTCGGGCGGGTAGGGCCGGCCGTAGGCGTCCGTCGCGTACTGCTGGTACTGGTCGGCCGGGTAGGCGTTGGTGTCGTAGGCGGCACCGGCGCCGTTGGTGTCGTAGGCGGCGTTGGCGCCGTTGGTGTCGTAGGCGGCGTTGGCGCCGTTGGTGTCGTAGTCGGCGTTGGTGTCGGCGTTCGCGTACTGCGCCGCGTCCCAGTCGCCGTAGTCCGGCTGGGGCGGGACGGGAGCGGGGGCCGGGGGCTGCTCCGGCGGGGCGGGGAAGTCCTCGTCGGCGGCCCCGTCGTCTGCGGACTCCGTCTCCGCCGCCTGGGCGCGCAGGCGGCGGGCCCGGCGGCCCTCCCCGGCCACGGCCTCGGCGGGCAGGGACGGCTCCTCCGGCAGGTCGTCGTCGATGTCGCGGCGGCGGCCGGGCAGGGCCATGACGACGAGGACCAGGGCGAGCAGGCCCTGGGCCCACAGCCAGGCGGTGTGGGTGACCGGCTCGTCGTAGGTGACGTCCAGCGTGCCGCCGGAGGAGGGAAGCTCGAAGCCCTGGGCCCAGTCGTCGACCGTGGTGCGGGGCAGCGGCTTGCCGTCCAGGGTGGCGGTCCAGCCCTCGGCGGTGGCGTCGGCGAGGCGCAGGACGCGGCCCTCGGCGCCCTCCGGGATCTCGGTGTGGATCTCGACCGGACCGGCGGCCACGGGCACGGGCTCGCCGTCGCCGCCCTTGCCGGGGACGATGCTCGCGCGGGAGACCTGCCGGTCGACCCGCCACAGCGCGCCACCGGCCTGCTGGCTGAGCCGGCTCAGGCCGGGCGTCGCGTCCAGGACCCGGGTGACCTCGCGCGGGGCTCCCTGGTGGACCAGGACGTAGCGGACGGCGAAGCCGCCGAGCTCGTCGGCCTGGTCGGCGCCGGATCCCGCGACCAGGTTGGCGACGACCCGGTCGAGTCGCGTGTTCGCGCCGTCCACCGCGGCGGTCTCGGCGTCGCCCATCCGGGCGCCGGAGCCGCGGACCAGCACATAGCCGACGCGCTCGGTGGATTCGCTGCTGAGGACGAGGGTGCGGGCCTGGTCGCTGGTGCCGCTCTCCTCGGCGACGAAGGCGGGCACCTGGACCGGGTCGCGCCGTTCCACGGGTCCGTCGGCGCCGCGGATCATCCAGCCGGCGGCGAGGACCAGGGGGCCGACGGCGCAGGCGAGGGCGATCAGGGCGGCGGCGGGCTGGCGCCAGCCGAAGCTCTGCTCGGCGACGCGCGAGCGCGCGCCGTCGGCACCGAGCGCGGCCGCGGCCAGGACGGCGATGCCGTAGACGAGCGTCGCGGGGCCGGCCCAGGCCGAGTTGTTGGACAGGACCGCGAAGACGAGTCCCACCAGGGCGGCCGCCCACGCCGTGAGGATCGCCGTCCGGCGCTCGGAGCGCAGCAGGGCGCCGAGTGCGGCGAGGACCAGGCCGATGAGCAGCAGGCCGCTGACGGTTCCGGGGCCGCCCGGGCTCGCCCCGAGCAGGTCGAGGGCGGAGGCCGTCGACGGGCCGTACTCCAGGCCGGCCTCCTGGAAGAAGCCGAAGGGGAGCAGGGTGAACGACCAGGGGGCGAGGACCAGGAGGGGCGTGCCCAGCTGGGCCAGGAAGCGGAGTCCGTAGGCCGGGAGGTCGGTTCGGCGCAGGGCCAGAACGCCGATGCCGAGGACCAGGGCGATGGGCCACACGATGGGGGTGAACGCCGTGGTGATCGTGAGCAGCAGCGCGTACGCCCAGGTGGCGCGCCAGCTGCCGCGCAGGTCGGCGGGACTGGTGAGGCCGCTCGCGGCGATGCCCGCGCGGGCGGCGAGCGGCAGCAGTACGGCGAGGACGGCGGTGCCGATGCGGCCGCCGGCCAGGGCGCCGGTCGCGGCGGGCAGGAAGGCGTAGGCGACGGCCGCCCACGCGCGCAGCAGCCGGGACGGAACGAGCGGACGGGAGGCGAAGTACGCGGTGAAACCGGCCAGCGGTACGGAGCAGACCAGGAGGATCGTGACGGCGAGGCCGGTGGAGCCGAACAGGAGCGAGGCGAAGGCCGCCACGACGGCGAGGTACGGCGGCGCGGATCCGGTGCCGCCGGCACCGACGGCGTGCCAGGTGTCGGTGTAGCGCGCCCACAGGTCGCCCGCGTCGGCGGGCGCGGGGAACAGGGCGCCGCCCGCGAGCGCGCCGCCGCCGATGAGCTGGCGGCAGGCCGCCAGGGACACCAGCAGCAGCACCAGGAAGAGCACCGGGCCGGGTTTGCGGGCGACGCGCTTGAGGCGGGCGAACTGCTCGATCTCCAGGAAGTCGGCGTCGTCGCCGCCGGGCCCGGACTCGGTGGCGCTGCCGTGCCGTCCCGCGCCGGAGACGGCTTCGGGGTCGGAGCGGCCGACGAGGTCGCTCGCGACCTGTTCCACGGTGACGCGGACGGTCGCGCCGGGCGGCGGGAACAGCGGCCGCATCTCGTCCTTGCCGGTCTCCGGGGTGCCGCGGTGGCGCCGTCCGGCCAGGATCCGTTCCGGGCGCAGCAGGGTGCCCATGAGGCCGCGGATCTCGTCGACGGCCTGTCCGGGGACCTTGCCGACGAGGTAGGCGAGGGTGCGCAGCAGGCTGCCGAGGACGACCCGGAAGAGCACCCAGGGCAGCGCGGCGGTACGGGCGTTGACGAGCAGGGTGTAGACCGCCCCCGCCTTGTCCACCTTGTGCGGGGAGGCGGAGGTGCGGCCCACGCAGTCGACGGTGCGGCGCTCGCGGGAGGCGGCCTCCGCATGCCGGACGACGGCGTCGGGCGCGACGAGGACCCGGTGGCCGGCCGAGTGGGCACGCCAGCACAGGTCGACGTCGTCCCGCATGAGGGGCAGATGGCGGTCGAATCCGCCGAGCCGGTCGAAGACGTCGCGGCGGACCAGCATGCCGGCGGTGGACACCGACAGCACGGGCCGTACGTGGTCGTGCTGGCCCTGGTCCTGTTCGCGACGGTCCAGGCCCGTCCAGCGGCGGCCGGAGTTGGCGATGGAGACGCCGACCTCGAGAAGCTGCCTGCGGTCGTACCAGCCGCGGAGTTTGGGGCCGACCACGGCCACGTCGTCGCGGCCGAGCTCGTACTCGTTCTCCACGACGCGCAGCAGCTCGGCCAGCGCGTCGGGTTCGGGGGCGCAGTCGTCGTGCAGCAGCCACAGCCACTGCACGGGTTCGCCGTGCGGCAGGTCCGGCAGGTCGTAGGCGTCGTCGCGCCAGCTGCGGGTGACCGGGTCCCAGCCGCTCGGCCGCTTCAGGTACGGCAGCTCGTCCGGTGTGAGATGCGGGGCGCTGCGGTTGCACTCCTCGACCGCCTGGCCGAAGCCGGTGCGCCGGGCGAGGTGCAGCACGTGGTCGTCGCCGAGGGCTTCGGCGACCAGCTGGGCGGAGTCGTCCGCGCTGCCGGTGTCGGCGCCCATGGCGAACTGGACGGGTCGCTCCTGGCCGAGCAGCCCGGCGAGCGCGTCGGGCAGCCAGCGGGCGCCGTCGTGGGAGACGAGGACCGCGGTCACCACGTGACGCGGGAACTCAGGACTGGCAGCGAGGTCGTGACGGGCTGCCGTGTGGCTGTGCACGGACATCGAGGTACGGGCCCCGGTTCGGTGGACTGTGGGGGACGCCCGTGCCCGGTGGGGGCGGCGGGGCGTCTCGGACGAGCGACCACACTATCGGCTGGGCACCACAGCGGCCCGCCGCCTGTGGACAACCCACCTGCGACGGGCCTCGCGTGACGTAGGGATGAAGTGACGCATGTAGGGAGATGACGGCGTACGGCAGGACGCCGGAGTACCGCGGCGATGTGCCGTACGTCAGACCGCGGCCTTCTTCAGCCGGCGCCGCTCCCGCTCGGACAGGCCGCCCCAGATGCCGAAGCGCTCGTCGTTGGCGAGGGCGTACTCGAGGCATTCGGAGCGGACCTCGCAGGCGAGACAGACCTTCTTGGCCTCCCGGGTCGATCCGCCCTTCTCGGGGAAGAAGGACTCGGGATCGGTCTGGGCGCACAGCGCGCGCTCCTGCCAGCCGAGCTCCTCGTCCGCGTCGTCGACCAGCAGTTGCTGCACCAGCTCGGTCATGTGCGCCCCTCGTCCGTCTTTCGCGTCCCCGTGATCCAGCCGTTACCGATTCCGGCTGAACGACACGAGTGAAATTACAAGTGTGCTGCTCCGGGCGAGTCAAGCCGAGATCTGCTATTGGGCCCCTTATTCACTCTGCGGAACCAAGGCCGAGCGGAAAGTGTTCAAATCATCCTAAACCTCGACACACGCAGAGGACCCGCGTGGCTCTCCAGCCCCGTACGGAACCTCTCCAGGGAGGACGCCCAGGAGATCGATCCCGTTGCGAGACCCGCGACGAAGCGAACCGGATCACATTCGGATCACGGGATCGCAACGACGCACACGACGCCCGGCCGTGCGCACCTTGTGTCCCGGGAAACGAATGAGCAAACCTTTCGCCTGCGCGATGAACCGGATGGGGTGAACCGCGTCCCACGAAGCGGGCGTCGAGTTGACAGTGGAGGAGTGAACCGCTGTCCTTGGGGGCATGCTCGCGAATCCGGCACTCACCCCGACCCGCTCCGCCGGGTTCTCCGGTGCTGCCCGCGCTCGCTGTAGCTGTAGCTGTCGCTGTTCCGGCTGTTGAGCCCACGCGCTCCCGCCACCGCCGAGTCCACCCGACACGGCCGCTGATTCCTTCGCTCCCACCAGGGCACCTCTCGCCGCCCCTGCCCGCGATCCGGGCGCACGGGCCGCGACACCCGCACCCCCACCGCTTCCCGCCAAGGAACCCCCGCACCCATGAACAGCGACAGCGACCTCCAGATCGCCGGTGACATCCTCGAAGTCCCGCACCTGCTCCAGCCCCCGCGCGAACACCCGGCCACCGTCGCCGAGTTCGCCGGGCTGGCCCGCTCCATCGCCGACAACCGCTCCCAGTGGGCACATCTCGTCGAGTACGACGCCACCAGCCGCTGGTACCACCGGCTGCGCACCGGCCCCGGCTACGAGGTGTGGCTGCTGTCCTGGGTACCGGGCCAGGGCAGCGGGACGCACGGCCACGGCCGCTCCTCCGGCGTGCTCACGGTCCTGGACGGTGCCCTCACCGAGCGGACGGAACGCGGCACGCGCGCGTTGACGGCCGGCGCCCAGCGGGTGTTCGCGCCCGGTTACGTCCACGAGATCGTCAACGACGCGCTGGAACCCGCGGTCAGCCTGCACGTCTACTACCCCGGCCTGACCGAGATGCCGATGCTCCCCCAGTCCCGGCAGTCCCGGCTCCGTTCGGCCGGAGGGAGCCCCGCCCCCCACTGCGAGGCCCGCACCGTCCCGGTCCGGTGACTGCCTGACGCGATGTCGTAGCGGCCTGCGAGGATGGACCCATGCGCATTGTGGTTCTGGCAGGCGGCATCGGCGGTGCCCGTTTCCTGCGCGGTCTGAAGCAGTCCGCGCCCGACGCGGACATCACCGTCATCGGCAACACCGGGGACGACATCCACCTCTTCGGGCTGAAGGTCTGCCCGGACCTCGACACGGTGATGTACACCCTCGGCGGCGGTATCAACGAGGAGCAGGGCTGGGGGCGGACCGACGAGACCTTCCACCTCAAGGAGGAGCTCGCCGCGTACGGGATCGGTCCCGAGTGGTTCGGTCTTGGCGACCGGGACTTCGCCACGCACATCGTGCGCACACAGATGCTGAGTGCCGGGTATCCGCTCAGCGCCGTGACCGAGGCGCTGTGCGACCGCTGGAAGCCCGGGGTGCGCCTCATCCCGATGACCGACGACCGCGTGGAGACACATGTCGCGGTGACGTTGCCCGACAGCGACTCCGCCGCGGGATCCGGTGAGCGCAAGGCGATCCACTTCCAGGAGTACTGGGTGCGGCTGCGGGCCTCGGTGGCGGCCGAGGCCGTCGTGCCGGTCGGCGCGGAGCACGCGAAGCCGGCCCCCGGCGTCCTGGAGGCGATCGCCGGGGCCGATGTGATCCTCTTCCCGCCGTCCAACCCCGTGGTCTCCATCGGCACCATCCTCGCCGTGCCCGGCATCCGGGAGGCGATCGCCGACGCGGGCGTGCCGGTGGTCGGCCTGTCGCCGATCGTCGGGGACGCGCCCGTGCGCGGTATGGCCGACAAGGTGCTCGCGGCCGTCGGAGTGGAGTCCACGGCCCCGGCGGTGGCCGAGCACTACGGCTCGGGCCTGCTGGACGGCTGGCTGGTGGACACTGTCGACGCGTCCTGCGTGGAGCGTGTCGAGGCGGCCGGGATCCGCTGCCGGGCTGTACCGCTGATGATGACCGACGTCGACGCGACCGCGCGGATGGCGCGGGAGGCGCTGAACCTGGCCGGAGAGGTGCGGGCGGTATGAGCGGCACGCACCCGGCACCCGACGGCTACCAGGTCCGGGCCCTGCCGGGCCTGCCCGAGATCCGCGAGGGCGACGACCTGGCCAAGCTGATCGCGGCCGCCGCACCGGACCTGACGGACGGCGACGTCCTTCTGGTCACCTCGAAGATCGTCTCCAAGGCGGAGGGCAGGATCGTCGAGGCGGCCGACCGCGAGGCCGCCATCGACGCGGAGACGGTCCGCGTGGTGGCCCGGCGCGGCCCCCTGCGCATCGTGGAGAACCGACAGGGCCTGATCATGGCCGCCGCGGGCGTCGACGCCTCCAACACCCCCGCCGGTACGGTCCTGCTGCTGCCCGAGGACCCGGACGCCTCCGCGCGGGCGATCCGCGAGGGTCTGCGCGACCTCCTCGGCGTCGAGGTCGGCGTGATCGTCACCGACACCTTCGGCCGCCCGTGGCGCGCGGGACTGACGGACGTGGCGATCGGCGCGGCGGGCCTTCACGTCCTGGACGATCTGCGCGGTGGCACCGACGCGTACGGCAATCCGCTCGGCGCCACGGTCGTCGCCACGGCCGACGAGCTCGCGGCGGCGGGTGACCTGGTCAAGGGCAAGGCATCCGGTCTGCCGGTGGCCGTCGTCCGCGGTCTGGCGCACGTGGTGCGGGCCGACGACGGCGAGGGTGCGCGGGCGATGGTGCGCGGCGCGCGCGACGACATGTTCCGTCTGGGCACCTCCGAGGCGGTACGGCAGGCGGTGACCCAGCGCCGTACGGTGCGGTCCTTCACGGACGAACCGGTCGACCCGGACGCGGTGCGCCGCGCGGTGGCCGCCGCGGTGACGGCCCCCGCCCCGCACCACACCACCCCCTGGCGTTTCGTCCTGCTGGAGTCCCCCGGGTCCCGCGTGCGGCTCCTGGACGCCATGCGGGACGCGTGGATCGCGGACCTGCGGCGGGACGGCAAGACGGAGGAGTCCATCGCCAGACGCGTCCGCCGCGGGGACGTCCTGCGCAACGCGCCCTGTCTGGTCGTGCCCTGCCTCGTCATGGACGGCTCCCACTTCTACGGGGACGCGCGGCGGGACGCGGCGGAGCGGGAGATGTTCGTGGTCGCCACAGGCGCCGGCGTGCAGAACTTCCTGGTCGCGCTGGCCGGGGAGCGCCTGGGCTCGGCGTGGGTGTCGTCGACGATGTTCTGCCGCGACGTGGTCCGCGAGGTCCTGGACCTGCCCGCGGACTGGGACCCGATGGGCGCGGTCGCCGTGGGCCATCCGGCGGAGGAGCCGCGCCCGCGGCCCGAGCGGGAGGCGGGCGCCTTCATCGAGGTGCGGTGAGCGGCGCGCGGGCGCCTACCCTCTGAGGAGGCTTCCGCGACGGCGGCCGCCTTCCGGCTTCACCTCTCACCTCCACCCTTGGGGTCCGCTCGTGGCAGGACGTTTCACTCCCCGCCCGACCCGTACGACAGTGCGCGGCGGGCATGTTCCGGTACCCGCGGGAGTACCTCGCCAGGCGCCGGCTCCGGCACGTGTACGGACCTGGGTGCCGGACGGCCCGCTGGACCTCGGCCTGGTGCTCGGGCCGCTGCGGCGCGGGCCCGGGGACCCGACGTTCCGGGCACTGCCGGACGGCTCCGTGTGGCGGGCGAGCCTGACACCGGCGGGCCCGGGGACGCTCCGGGTGACGCGGCGGTCCGGTGAGGTCCGGGGCGAGGCGTGGGGCCCGGGGGCGGACTGGCTGCTGGAGCGGTTGCCGGGGATGCTCGGGGCTC
This sequence comes from Streptomyces sp. NPDC086080, assembly GCF_044540255.1. NCBI lineage: Bacteria > Bacillati > Actinomycetota > Actinomycetes > Kitasatosporales > Streptomycetaceae > Streptomyces > Streptomyces sp. NPDC086080. The sequence goes on along the minus strand of NZ_JBITRU010000027.1, from coordinate 104,950 downwards.
TGGACGATCCGTCGGCCTTCGTGCCGCGGCATAAGCTGCTGGCGCTGACGCGGCACCGCCGGCCGGGGTTGCGGCTGACCCGGACCGGCCTGGTGCTGGAGTCGTTGATCCCGTCGGTCCTGGAGCAGAAGGTCACGACCGGTGAGGCGTACCGGGCGTGGCGGCTGCTGGTACGCAAGTACGGCGAGCCGGCGCCGGGTCCCGCGCCGGAGCGGATGTCGGTGATGCCGTCGCCGCGTACCTGGGCGCTGATCCCGTCCTGGGAGTGGCACCGTGCCGGGGTCGACGACAAGCGGGCGACGACGGTGCTGCGGGCGGTGCGGGTCGCTGCGCGGCTGGAGGAGGCGGCGGGAATGCCGCCGGCGGAGGCGCAGGAGCGGTCGGAGCTGGTGTCGGGGATCGGGCCGTGGACGTCGGCGGAGACGGTCCAGCGCAGTCATGGGGCGGCGGATGCGGTGACCGTCGGGGATCTGCATCTGCCGGGGATCGTGGGATGGGCGCTGGCGGGGGATCGGGATGCGGATGATGCGGTGATGCTGTCGCTGCTGGAGCCGTATGCGGGGCAGCGGCATCGGGCGGCGCGGTTGATCCTGCTGAGCGGGAGGGTTCCGGAGCGGCGGGCTCCGCGGATGCCGTACGGGGATATCGGGCGGTTGTAAGGGGGCAGGGGATCTGCGACCCGGTGCCTGACGGGTGCTCCGGCGCCGGTTTTGGTGCTGGGCGGGGGTGTCTGCGCAGCCCGGCGCTTGCGGGGTGCCGTCGCGCCCACCCGTGCCGCCCCAGCGGCACGACTGCCCGCGGGAGCGGCGGTGGCCGCGGCGCAGCTCGGCCGCGGGAGCGGCGGTGGCCGCGGCGCAGCTCGGCCGCGGGAGCGGCGGTGGCTGCGGCGCAGCTC
>NZ_JBITRU010000027.1:0-103957 GCF_044540255.1 Streptomyces sp. NPDC086080 | reverse complement strand
TCGGCCGCGGGAGCGGCGGTGGCCGCGGCGCAGCTCGGCCGCGGGAGCGGCGGTGGCCGCGGCGCAGCTCGGCCGCGGGAGCGGCGGTGGCCGCGGCGCAGCTCGGCCGCGGGAGCGGCGGTGGCCGCGGCTCGGCCGCCGGCCCGGGTGCTACACCCGCCCCCACCGAAGGGACGCCGGCGCCGCAGGCATACGACCGGCCAGCCGCACCCGCCCTACTGGTCCGACGAGAATCGGAGGGCGCCCGCTGGGATGGTCGCGTCGCACCAGACCCTGACGCCCTCCCGGAGTTCGTTGTGCGCGCCGATGACCGCGCCGTCGCCTATGACCGTGCCGGTGAGGACGGACCGTTCGCCCACTCTCGCCCGTGTCCCGATCAGCGAGTCGGTGACGACCGCGCCCGGTTCGATGACGGCCCCCGGAAGGATCGTGCTGCCGAAGACGCGCGCGCCCTCCGCCACGAACGCGCCCTCGCCCACCACCGTCCCGCCCGCGAGCTTCGCGTCGGCCGCCACGGTCGCCGTGGGCAGCACCAGACGGTCACCGCAGCGTCCCGGCACCGCCGGAGACGGGGCTCGCCCGAGCACCAGGTCCGCCGAGCCCCGTACGAACGCCGCCGGCGTCCCCAGGTCCAGCCAGTACGTCGAGTCGACCATCCCCTGCAGGTGCGCCCCTGCCGCGAGCAGCCCCGGGAACGTCTCGCGCTCCACCGACACCACCCGCCCCGCCGGAATCGTGTCGATCACGGAGCGCCGGAAGACGTACGCCCCCGCGTTGATCTGGTCGGTGACGATCTCCTCGCGGGTCTGCGGCTTCTCCAGGAAGGCGAGCACCCGCCCCGTCCCGTCGGTCGGGACCAGCCCGTACGCCCGAGGGTCCGTCACCTTCGTGAGGTGCAGCGAGACATCCGCCCCCGTCGTCTCGTGCGTCCGCACCAGCGCCCGGATGTCCAGCCCCGTGAGGATGTCCCCGTTGAAGACGAGGACCGGTTCGTCCGGCCCCGAGTGCAGCCGGGACGCCACGTTCCGGATGGCGCCGCCCGTACCGAGCGGCTCCTCCTCCGTGACGTACTCGATGTGCAGCCCCAGCGCCGACCCGTCGCCGAAGTACGGCTCGAAGACCTCGGCCAGATAGGACGTGGCCAGGACGATGTGCTCGACGCCCGCCGCTCTCGCTCTCGCCAGCTGGTGCGTGAGGAAGGGCACCCCGGCCGCGGGAAGCATGGGTTTGGGCGTGTGCACCGTGAGCGGTCGCAGTCGCGTGCCTTTGCCGCCGACCAGGAGGATCGCTTCTGTCACCTGTCGTCTCTGCTTCCTGCCGGGACCGGCCGAACTGTCTTTCGGCCGGCCAGTGTATGCAGACCGTTCCCCGGCAGGAGGGACGCCCGGCCCGCCTCAGCGGCCCTGGTAACCGGCCGCCTTGGAGCGCGTGGTGCCGAGCTTCTTGTACAGCTTCCCCCCTGGGCACGAGGTGTTGAACCCGTCCCGGTGACCGGAGATCACGTTCAGTCGTACCTTCTTGCCCTTTCGGTAGAGATTGCCACCGCCGGACGTCAGATATGTCTTGGCCCGCGGATTCATGCCGTGCAGTCCCAGCTTCCAGGCGGTGAGCCGGGAGATCGCCTTCACGGCGGACTTCGACGGCTTCTTGGAGCCGTAGGAACCGATCAGCGCGATGCCGGTGGAGTTGCTGTTGAACCCCATGGTGTGAGCGCCCTTCACGGCCTTCGCCACTCCCCCGGCCCGGCCCTCGTAGATCCTCCCGCACTTGTCGACGAGGAAGTTGTAGCCGATGTCCCGCCAGCCCAGGCTGCTGACGTGGTACCGGTAGAAGCCGCGGATGAGTGAGGGCGCCTGGGAGCACGTGTAGTTGTTGCCGGAGGCGGTGTGGTGGACGAAGGCGACCTTGACCTTGCCGGTGTACGTGAACTTCTTCTCCCGCAGACCTTCGTTCGCCCCCCAGCCACTCCGGGTGACGATGGCGGGCCGCGGCCCGATGTACGGCTTGGCACGCTGCTGCTCGGTCAGTTCGGGCCCGCGCAGGGTGACGAGGTCCTGCCGGGTCCGCTCGGCGTCCAGGGCAGGAATCTCGGTGGCGCCGGGCGGGGCGAGCCCGGCGTTGGCCTCGGAGGCGGCGATCGCCCCGGCGCTCAGGGCAGCCGCACGGCCGTCCGCGGCCTCGCCCGGGGCCGGAGCGGCGGCGTCCGCTTCCCCGGGGTCGACGAGTTCGAGCCGCATCCCGGACGGCAACGCCGGGGATGCGCCGGCACCGGCCTCCCGGGCCCCGGAGTGGTCCGCGCCGGGTTCCCCGGGCTCCGGCCGCACCCGCACCTCCACACCGTCCGACTCCCCCACCCACAGCGGCGCCGTGGCCCCCCGCACCCGCCCCGAGGCGGCTTCCGGGGAGCCGGGATCGGCCGCGTGGTCGGCGTAGTGGGTCTCGACGTCCTGCCAGTCGGACCAGCCACCGGTGCCGACCGCGCGCGTACGGACCTGGACGCGGCCGTGGAGTTCGGCCCCGGAGTCGTCCCAGACGACCCCGAGGAGGGAGAAGTGCCGTACGGCACGGGGGGCGAGGCCGATGACGGAGGTGCCGGAGGCACGGTCATGGGTGAGGGGTCCCAGGGGCAGCGACTGGGTGCTGCCGGGGACGTCGGACGGGGCCGTCATCGCTGCGCGCGTGGCCGCTTCCGCCGTCGTCGCCGGTCTCGCGTCCGCCGCGACGGCGGGCGGAGCGAGCGGGAGGGCGAGGGCGGCGGCGCAGGTGACACCGATTGAGGAAGCAAGAATTCCACGCATGCCCCTGATCTTGAACATAGTCAGACAAATCTGTCCATCGGGGAATTGACGGACTGTTGGAGCGGGTTCCGCCGAACCGGTGCACCGGGCGGACGGTGCGCGGGAGCGGGGCGGCGTACTCTTGCGCGGGTGAACGCCACCGACCGCACCGCTGCCGACCTGCTGGGTTCCGCCCTCGCCGCGGACCCGGGACGCCCCCTGGTGACCTTCTACGACGACGCCACGGGCGAACGTGTCGAATTGTCCGTGGCCACCTTCGCCAATTGGGTGGCCAAGACGGCGAACCTCCTCCAGGACGAACTGTCCGTGGAACCCGGCGACCGGGTGGCGCTGCTGCTGCCCGCGCACTGGCAGACGGCGGTGTGGCTGCTGGCCTGCGCGTCGGTGGGCGTGGTCGCGGACGTGGCAGGCGACGCGGCGGCGGCGGACGTGGTCGTGAGCGGTCCGGAGCCGGAGTCGCTGGAGGCGGCGCGGGCCTGCCCGGGCTCCCGGATCGCGCTGGCGCTCCGGCCGCTCGGCGGACGCTTCCCGCAGCCTCCGGAGGGCTTCGCCGATTACGCCGTGGAGGTGCCGGGGCAGGGCGACCGGTTCGTGCCGTACGCGCCCGTCGACCCGGAGGAACCGGCACTGATCGTGGCGGGCCGGGAGTTCACCGGGGCGGAGGTGGTCGAGCGGGCACGGGCCGAGGCGCCGGAGCTCGGTCTGACCGGACCGGCCTCGCGGATCCTGTCGGGGCTGTCGTTCGACACCTGGGAGGGCCTGAACACGGGTCTGTACGGACCGCTGGCGACCGGCGGCTCCGTGGTCCTGTGCCGGAACCTGGACCGCCTCGGGGACGAGGCCCTGGACAAGCGGGTGGAGAGCGAGCGGGTGACGGTCATCGCCCGCTGACCGCCCCGCCACCGTTCCCCGCTGACCGCTCCCACCACCGCCCGCCACCGTTCCCGCCGTCGCCCCACCACGCCTCCCTCCATCGCCCCACAACGCTTCCCACCACCGCCGCACAACGCCTCCCGCCATCACCCCACCCACAACGCCGCCCACCACCGCCGGGGCGCCTCGCCGGCGAGCCGCCCCGTCCCCCGTTCGGCGTATCAGCACCCGCCACGCCCCCGACGCCCGGGTCATCGTCGTGGGAAGCGGCACACACCACACCCGTACGCCGTCCCGTCCCGTACGCAGCGAGGGGTGGACCCGGCCATGAGCGACACCGCAGGCACGCCCTCCGGGCGGCCGGGGGCCGGACCTGCCCCGGTCCCGGGTACGGGTTCCTCGCCCACCGGCCTGGGCCGGACCCGGCGCCGTCGGCGCTGGGCGCTCGCCACCGGGCTGACGGTCGCCGTCGTGCTCGTCGCCGCCGCGGCCGCCGGGTGGGCGGTGTACATGAAGCTGAACGGGAACATCACGCCGGACGAGGCGGCGGCGGCCGAACTCGCGCGGTTCGAGAAGGACCGGCCCACCGCGCTCGTCAAGGACGCCCAGAACATTCTGGTGATCGGCTCGGACTCGCGCGCCGGGGACGAGAACGGCCGCTACGGGCGGGACCCGGGGACCGAGCGCTCGGACACGGCGATCCTGCTGCATCTCTCGGCGGGCCGGCGCAGCGCCACCGCGGTGTCGATACCCCGGGACCTGATGGTGCACGTCCCGGACTGCCGGCGTCCGGATGGGGGACGGTCCGAACCGATGTTCACGTTGTTCAACTCCGCCTTCGAGGTCGGCGGTTCCGCCTGCACCATCCGCACCGTCGAGAAACTCACAGACATCCGTGTGGACCACCACGTGGTCGTCGACTTCGACGGCTTCAAGGACATGGTGGACGCGGTGGACGGCGTCGAGGTGTGCCTGCGCGAGCCCATCGACGACAAGGACGCGAAGCTGACACTTCCGGCGGGCCGGGTGACGCTGACCGGTGAACAGGCGCTCGGCTATGTCCGCGCCCGCAAGACCCTCGGCGACGGCAGCGACACCGGCCGGATGGAACGGCAGCAGCGGTTCCTCGGCGCGCTCGTCAACAAGGTGCTCGGCACCGACGTTCTGCTGAATCCGGTGAAGCTGTATCCCGTTCTGGACGCGGCCACCTCCTCCCTCACCACCGATCCGGGGCTGGCCAGCCTGCGGGGCCTGTACGAACTCGCCCGCGGACTGCGTGACATTCCCGCCGAAAACGTGCAGTTCCTGACCCTGCCCCGGGAGCCGTACACCGGGGACGTCAATCGGGACCAGCTCGCACAGCCCGCGGCGGCGGAACTGTTCGAACGGCTGCGCACGGACAAGCCGGTGAGAGTCGATACGGAACGTGACGGGAAGACCACGGAGAACGAGTCCGGGGAGCCGTCCGGGACCCCCTCCCCGGCACCCACTTTCCCGGGGAACACCGCCGCCGAGGACACCTGTACGTAAAGCCCTCCCCAAACCAACTCCGGGATGACACACCTTTGTCCAGGGAAATGGGCGGATTGCCCCCTTGTGAGGACGTGCAATTCGTCACCGCCGTCGCCCTGGGACGATCAGGACCGTTAGTGTGAGCGCTCCGGTGCGTCCGTTCCTCAGGCCCGTCCTGAGATCACGCACTGTGTGACCAAGACTCGAGCGCCTGGGAGGGGTAAGGCGCCGCGTGGCCCCGACGGAGGATTCGAGCAACCGTGGACGCGCAAAGCCGTGGGCGGGGAGAGAACGTTGATCCCGCAGACCAGTGGGTCCTCAATCCGGACACCGGCGAATACGAACTGCGACTGGGCCCTTCCGCAGCGCAGTCGCCGATCCCCGGCCCGCGGGGCCCGCGCCGCTCCGGCGGGGGAAGCCCCGGCCCGGAGTCCCCGCGTGGCCGTTCGGCCGCACCGGGGCGTTCCTCCGAGCGGTCCGGCCGCACGGTGCCGGGACGGGAGACGCCGGAGCAGGAGACGCCGGACCGGGAGGTGCCGCCGCAGCGCAGGCGCCGGGGCGCGCCGGAGGAGCCGCCCGCGCGGCGCGGGCGCCGGCCGGTGAAGAAGAAGTCGAAGGCGAAGAAGGTCCTGCTGTGGACCGGCGGCACCATGGCGTTCGTGGTGCTCGCCACCGCCGTGGGCGGCTATCTGTATCTGGAGCACCTGAACGACAACCTCACGACCGTTTCCGACGACGGCGCCGGCACGGGTGGCTTCAGCAAGGACAAGGCGATCAACATCCTGCTGATCGGCACCGACAAGCGCACGGGCTCGGGCAACGAGGGCTACGGCGACAAGGGCAGCGCGGGGCACGCGGACACCACGATCCTGCTGCACGTGTCCAAGGACCGCTCCAACGCGACCGCGCTGAGCATCCCGCGTGACCTGATAGTCGACATCCCCGACTGCCCGACGGAGCAGGAGGACGGCAGCCAGGAGGTCATCCCGGGCGAGACCGGCGTCCGCTTCAACACCAGCCTGGGCCAGAGCGGCCGTACGCCCAGCTGCACCATGCGCACTGTGACCGAGCTGACCGGGATCAAGCCGGACAACTTCATGGTGGCGGACTTCAACGCGGTCAAGACGCTGACCTCGGCGGTCGGTGGCGTCGAGGTCTGCCTGGCCAAGGACATCGACGACCCGGACTCCCATCTGAAGCTGCCCAAGGGCACCCACACCATCGAGGGCGAGGAAGCCCTGGCCTTCGTGCGCACCCGTCACTCGGTGGGCCTGGGCGGCGACCTGAGCCGGATCGGGCTGCAGCAGCAGTTCCTGAGCGCGCTGATGCGCCGGCTCAAGTCGAACGACACGCTCACCAGCCCGGGCAAGATGGTCAAGCTGGCCGAGGCGGGCACCAAGGCGCTCACCGTCGACTCCACACTGGACAGCATCAACAAGCTCAAGGACCTGGGTCTGGAGCTGGGCAAGCTCAACGTCAAGAACCTGACCTTCACCACCGTGCCGGTGCTGGACAACCCGGCGGAGACGGTGAAGGCGACCGTCGTCCTCAACGAAGCGAAGGCCCCCGAGGTCTTCGACCTGATCCGCAACGACGTGTCGTTCACCGAGGTCAAGCAGCAGAAGAAGAAGGAGAAGGCGGCGGTCGCCGCCCGGCTGAAGGGCGAGAAGTCGGCGGCCTCCGAGGTCCGGGTCCGGATCCTCAACGGCGGTGCCGCCGCGGGCAGCGCGCAGTCGACGCTCAGCTGGCTCCAGGTCGAACAGGGTGTCACCAAGTCGGAGAACGCGGGCAACGCCCCGGCGGAGCTGGCCAGGACGACCCTCGAGTACGCCCCCGACCAGGCCGACCAGGCACGCCGGCTGGCCGAGATCATGGGGCTGTCCGGAGCGGCGATGAAGCCCGGGGAGAGCGTCACCAACTCCCAGGGTGTGCCCGCGATGACACTGACCCTCGGCAAGGACTTCAAGGGTGCGGGGGTGTCGCTCACACCGCCGGACAAGGCGCCGGACGACATCGAGAAGTCCACGGCGGACAAGGTGGAGTGCGCCAAGTAGAGACCTGACGGTCCCGTCGCGTTCCTTCACTCCGCGGCCGAACGGATATCGGCGAGCCCTGCCACTGGAGACGCTCTGCCACTGGAGACGGGCCCCGGCGGCCGCACGGACGGCTCCCGGTCGCCGGAATTCGTTGAAGTCACCGCGTATTCCGGGGCAACTGACGGGCCCGTCGTGCGTCTAACAGGACGCAGGACGGGCCTGTTCACCGAAGCGAGGAGTTTCCAGGGGTGGGAAGGACGGGGGAATTGAATCCTCCCCCAGCTGAAGCAGGGGGATTCCTGGCTCACGCCGCCTGCGGGTCAGCGACCCGACAGGTCTTCCACGATCAGCACCAGCCGGGTTGAAACCAGCCCGGGGTCATACGGCAAAGCTCGGAGGTGCATGTGCGGTCTTGGTTCTCGATCAGCACGACGTACGCGCTTGGTTCTCGCAACGTACGGCGTGCAGTTCACCCGGCCGGGTGGGCGGTCTTTCGCCTTGACGGCGAAACCCCGTTTCCTGCCCTGCTTCGCAGGGGTCCGATTCTCCCCCGCAAGCGGGAGGTACCCCCACCCCGGCCTGAAGGCCGGGGCATCCTCGGGGGAGCCAGGTGACGCAGAACGCCACGCGGGAGACGCTCCGTGACGAGGAGCGCGCGCAGGGTCCGGACGAGGGCCCGCCCGCCGGCGTCGGCGGACCCCGCCCGCGGCGCGCCCGCCGGCTGCTCAAGTGGTCGGCCGCGGTTCTCGCCCTGCTGATACTCGGCGCTGCCGGGGCGGGCTACGTCTACTACCGGCAGCTGAACTCCAACATCAAGAAGGACGCCCTGAACCTGGGCGACCACAAGGTCGCCAAGCCGACGCCGAACGCGGCCGGACAGACACCGCTGAACATCCTGCTCATCGGCAGCGACGCGCGGGACACCGAGCAGAACCAGCAACTCGGCGGCGCCCGGGAGACGTTCGGCTCGGCACCGCTCGCCGATGTGCAGATGCTGGTCCACCTCTCCGCCGACCGGACCAACATGTCCGTGATCAGCATGCCGCGCGACACCCTGGTCGAGATCCCCAAGTGCACCGACCCGGACGACGGAACGGTGTACCCGGCGAGCGACGGGCGCACGATGACCAACCAGAGCCTCGGACACGGCGGTCCGGGCTGCACCGTGGCCACCTGGCAGGAGCTCACCGGCATCCACATCGACCACTTCGTCATGGTCGACTTCGCGGGGGTGGTGGCCATGGCCGACGCGGTCGGCGGTGTTCCGGTGTGCGTCGACGCCAACATCCACTCGCGCGACGGCCAAGGGCACGGTTCCGGGCTGAAACTGGAGAAGGGCACCCACCCCGTCAAGGGCGAGCAGGCCCTGCAGTGGCTGCGTACGCGCTACGGCTTCGAGGACGGCAGCGACCTCGCCCGCGCCCGGGCGCAGCACATGTACATGAATGCGATGGTCCGCCAGCTGCGCGAGAACGCCACCCTGAGCAACCCCAACAAGCTCCGCAGACTGGCCGAGCGGGCCACCGAGGCGCTCACCGTCGACCCCGGGCTCGACACCGTGAAGAAGCTGTACGACCTGAGCAACGAGCTGCGCACGGTGAAGCCGGAGCGCATCACCATGACCACGATGCCCAACCGGTACGTGGGCGCCCGCGTGGAACCGACCGAGGACGCCGACAAGCTGTTCCGTCTGGTGCGCGAGGACATCGCCCTCGACGGCAGGGACGCGAAGCCGGAGAAGACCGCGGAGAAGCCCCCGTCCGACCCGGCGGCCGACGACGCCGACATCGCCGTACAGGTCCGCAACGGAACCCGCACCGACATGCTCGCGGCCGCCCCCGGGCGGGCCGGAACGATCGCCGGGTTGCTGCGGGAGCAGGGCTTCACCGGTTCCACCGCCGACACCGTCGGCGCCGTCAGCGAGAAGCGGACGGTGGTGCACTACCCGAGCGCCGATCTGGAGGGCGACGCCCGGCGCGTCGCCGAGGCGCTCGGTATCCCGGCGCGTCAGGTGAAGAGGTCCACCGACGTGTCCGGGGTCACCCTCGTGGTGGGCGCCGACTGGCGCGAGGGCACGCGGTACGAGGCTCCCGAGGAGGACGACACCACCCCCGAGTCGGCGAAGCCGCTCAACGGGGCCGACGACAAGGCCTGTATGCACGTCAACCCGGCCTACAGCTGGTGAACGCGAGGGGCCCCCGTCCCGGCCGGGACGGGGGCCCCTCGGTACTCCGTGTGCCGTCAGGCGGCCGGCGCGTCCGCGTGGACGGCGGGACGCCGGGAGGCGATGACCTTCTTCGCCAGCGAACGCGGGCTGGTCAGAAAGCCCCAGCCCCAGGACATGTGCATGGTGGCCAGCGCCACCGGGATCCGCAGCCGCGCCTTGAGCGGCAGGCCCTTGCCGGCCGGTACGGACCCGGCCGCGATCGCCGCGAGATACCCACCGGGCACCACCAGACCCCATGGCGTGAGCAGCGCCCCCACCAGGATCCCGGCCGCGATCGCGCACACCGCGGCCGGCGGGGCGAGGTAGCGCAGGTTGATGGAACCGGAGTGGTAGCGGGCCACCACGTGCCGCCAACGGCCGTAGTCCTTGTACTGCTTGGCCAGCGCCCGCACGCTCGGCCGGGGCCGGTACGACACCCTCAGTTCCGGCGAGAACCAGATCAGCCCGCCGGCCTCACGGATGCGGAAGTTCAGCTCCCAGTCCTGGGCGCGGATGAACTCCACGTTGTAACCGCCCTGCCGCTCCAGGGCCTCACGCCGGAACACACCGAGGTACACGGTCTCGGCGGGGCCGGCCTGTCCACCGGTGTGGAAGGCGGCGTTGCCGACACCTATCCGCGACGTCATCGCGGCGGCGACGGCGTGCTCCCAGTCGTTCTCACCCTCGGCGTGCATGATGCCGCCGACGTTCTGCGCCCCGGTCTCCTCGAGCAGCCGTACCGCGGTGGCGATGTAGTCCGGGGAGAGCATCCCGTGCCCGTCGACGCGGACCACGACCGGATGACGCGAGGCCTGGATCGCCGCGTTGAGGGCGGCCGGGGTACGGCCGGTCGGATTGGGCACGGTGTGCACCCGCGGGTCCTCGGCCACGAGTTCGGCGGCGATCTCGTCCGTGCGGTCCGTGGACGGACCGAGGGCGATCACGACCTCCATCTCGCCGGCGTACTCCTGGGCGAGAATCGCGCGGACCGAGCCACGCAGATGCCGCTCCTCGTTGAGGACGGGCATGATCACGGAAACGGCGGGGAGCCGCACGTCGGGATTGGCGTTCATAGGGGGCTCACGTTACCGCGAACGGGGGACACCGGTGCGCGCGCCGGGGGGCCGTGCCCCGGGCCGCAGATCGTATCGGCCTACGGTGCTCACGATGCCACGCACGGCCGTCGTCCGGAGGTGCCCCCTTGCCCACGCCGCCGCGGTCCCCCCGGCCCCGCACCGCACCCCAGCAGCCTCCCCGGCAGCCCCGCCGGGGCGTCCGGCCCTCCGCGGCCCCGCGCCGTAAGCCGCGCTGGGCCCTGCGCACGGTCACCACCCTGTCGGTCGTGGTGCTCGCCTCCGCCGGAATCGGACACGCGGTGCTCAGCGGCCTGGACGAGGACATCGCCCGGGTCGACCCGTTCCGCGACATGAAGAACCGCCCCGAGGCCGGTCACGGGACGAACATCCTGCTCGTCGGCACCGACGGCCGCGAGAGCATCGGCAAGAAGGAGCGGGAGAGGTACCGGCTCGGCGGGGCGCCCTGTCACTGCACCGACACGATCATGATCGTGCACATCTCGGAGGACCGGGACCGCGCCAGCGTGGTCAGCCTGCCCCGCGACTCCTACGCCGAGACGCCCCCGCACACCGACCGGGTGAGCGGAGAGCGGCACGAGGGGCATCCGGTCAAGCTGAACGCGGCGTACGCCGAGGGCGGGCCGCAGCTGACCGTGCGCACCGTCGAGAAGATGACCCGGGTGAAGATCGACCACTACCTCGAGGTCGACTTCACCAGCTTCATGAAGACGGTCGACGTGGTCGGCGGTGTCGAGATCTGCACCGACCGCCGGCTGAAGGACGGCCACACCGGCCTCGATCTGCCGGCCGGGCGGCACACCCTCAAGGGCGGTGACGCCCTGCGGTTCGTCCGTGCCCGGCATGTGGACGGCACCTCCGACCTCAGCCGGATGAGGCGCCAGCAGCACTTCCTGGCGGCGCTGGTGGACCGCGCCACCTCCTCCGGGATCCTGCTGAACCCGATGAAGTTCCGGGACGTGACCCGCGCGGTGCTCGGCTCGGTCCGTGCCGACCGGGGCTTCGGCACCGGCGAACTGCTGGACCTCGGCCGGGCGATGCGCAACTTCTCGCCGTCCTCCTCCGAGTTCACGACGGTGCCGATCGCGAAGATGGGCCACGTCGTCAAGGGCGTCGGATCGACGCTGAAGTGGGACACCGACAAAGCCGGGCACATCTTCGACGCGCTGCGCCGGGACCAGCCGCTCTCCGGGGGCCGTTCGCCCGACGCGGCGCTGCGGGTACCGGTGGACCCCCGGCAGATCCGCGTGCAGGTCGAGAACGGCACCCGGACCGTGGGCCTGGGCCGGCGCGTGGACGCGGCGCTGGCGGCGACCGGTTTCCGCACCACCCGTACCCCGGCCAACGCGGCCGAGCGGAACGTGGAACGCACGGTCGTCGTTCACGACCCCCGCTGGAACCGCTCCGCGAAATCCCTCGCCGCGGCCCTCCCCGGCAGCGAACTGCGCGCCGTGAAGGGCCAGGGTGCCACGCTGAAGGTGATCGCGGGCGCGGACTTCGAGAAGGTCCGCAAGGTGCGCGCCGAGGACCCGGGGCAGGGCGAGTTCGGTGTGGTGCGGGGGGACGAGGTGAGCTGTTCCTGAGCGGCGGGCGGGCGGCGGTCCGCCTGGTTCGTCCCGCCGAGGGGCTCGCCGCGGGCGGGTCCCGCGGTTTTTCGCCCCCGCCGCCCCTTCCCGTCCCGTTCCCGGGGGCTCCGCCCCCGGACCCCCTGTGCGCAGTTCCACGCGCCCCTTACCGTCCCGTCCCCGCGCCCCGTGTGTCAGTCCTCGAAGCCCTCGGCGGCCCGCTTCTCCCGCAGCTCCATGATGGCCCGGCGACGGGCCAGCCGGTGGGTGCGGCGGATCTGGGCCTCCTGGTAACGGCGCTTGTCCTGCTCGGTCTCCGATATGACCGGCGGCACCCGGCGCGGCCTGCCGTCGGCGTCGACGGCCGCGAACACCAGGTACGCCGAGCCGACCTGGGTGGCCGGCGTGGACTCGTTCCACCGCTCGGCCAGCACGCGCACGCCGACCTCCATCGAGGTGCGGCCGGTCCAGTTGACCTGGGCCTTCACATGGACCAGGTCACCCACGCGGACCGGCTCGAGAAAGGCCATCTCGTCCATGGAGGCGGTGACCGCCGGCCCTCCGGAGTGCCGGCCGGCGACCGCGCCCGCGGCATCGTCCACCAACTTCATGATCACCCCACCGTGCACCGTGCCCAGCAGGTTGGTGTCGTTGTGGGTCATGATGTGGCTGAGGGTCGTGCGGGATGCCGCGATGGACTTGCCCGGGATGTCCGGACTCTCCGTTGTCGCGGCCGGCGCCTGGTGTGTCATGGACTCCACCTTATGCCGCGGCGGGGTCCGCCCCGTTTTGTGTCGGCTTCGCAACAGCGCCGCTCCGATTTTCCGACGACCCTTGTGTGACGCACCGCGTGGACCTGCACACTGTCTCCCATGAATGATTGGCCCGAGGCACGGTCCGACGACAACCGCGGCAGCCGCTACGGACGCGGGAGCGCGAGCGCACAGCCCGAGAGCGCCCGTGTCATGCGGCAGATCCGCCGCGGCCCGGCGGCCCCTCCCGGGCAGGGTGCGTACGGCGGCGTCCCGCAGCAGCCGTCGTATGTGGACGGCAGCGGCCACGGCGGTTACGACAGCGGCTACAACACCGGCCAGGTCTACGGCTCCCCCGGCGGCGGTGGCCACGGCGCCGGCGGTGACGACGGCTACGGCCCGCAGCGCCCCGCGCCCGACTGGCGCCGCCGGATCAAGTGGACGGCGATCACGGTCGTGACCGTGCTGGTCGTGACGACCGTCGGTACGTACTTCTGGGCCGACTCCAAGCTCAACCGCGAGGTCGACCTGTCGAAGGTGATCGAGCGGCCCGAGAAGGGCGAGGGCACCAACTACCTGATCGTCGGCTCCGACAGCCGTGAGGGCCTGTCCGACGAGGACAAGAAGAAGCTGCGCACCGGCTCCGCCGAGGGCAAGCGCACGGACTCGGTAATGATCCTGCACACCGGCGACAACGGCCCGACCCTCATCTCGCTGCCCCGGGACTCGAACGTGGAGATCCCGTCCTTCAAGGGCTCCGAGTCGGGCAAGACCTACCCCGGCACCGGCCGCCAGGTGAAGCTCAACGCCGCGTACGCCGAGGACGGGCCCGAACTGCTGGTCCGTACGGTCGAGTTCAACACCGGCCTGCACATCGACCACTATGTGGAGATCGGCTTCGCCGGCTTCGCGAACATCGTGGACGCGGTCGGCGGGGTGGAGATGGACATCCCGCGGGACATCAAGGACACCAAGTCCGGCGCCGACTTCAAGAAGGGCAAGCAGACCCTGAACGGCGAGGAGGCGCTCGCCTTCGTCCGTACCCGGTACGCGCTGCCGGGCTCCGACCTGGACCGTACGAAGAACCAGCAGAAGTTCCTCTCGGCGCTCGCCGGCCAGGTGGCCACGCCCGGCACGGTCCTCAACCCCTTCAAGCTCTACCCGACCATGGGCGCAGGACTGGACTCCCTGATCGTCGACAAGGAGATGGGCCTGTTCGACCTGGCCGACATGTTCTGGTCGATGAAGGGCGTCACCGGAGGCGACGGAACGTCCATGAACATGCCGCTCGCGGGCAGCAGCGGTGGCAACCTGCTGTGGGACAAGGCGAAGGTGAAGCAGCTGGTGAACCAGCTGAACAACGACGAGAAGGTCACCGTCAAGGGCAACTGACCGTTCCTGGTCAGTGAGCAGAAGCGAGTCTGGGACTCATGTCTGCTCGCTGCGGACATCCCGAACGGTGTTGGGTGTCCTGGTCGCCAGCGTTCGCTCCGCGTCCGGCGGCCACGGATCGTGTCCGTGGTCCGGGAAGGCGGGGGCGGGGTTCCTCACGCCCGGGAGTCTTTGGTCCGGCCTGGGCGGTTTGATGCCCGTGCTCATCGCTCTGGTGTGCACGGGGCGGTGCCGTCTGACGCCGGACCGAATAGCCCTGGGCGCGTCGTCCGATCGCGATGCTTGCCGCATCGTGTCGGGTGGTGGTGCGGGTGGTGCTGGTCAGGGGTTTCTGCCAGTGCTGGACGCCCCAGCGGGAGGTGTAGGCGGGGTCGACGGCGATGACCGTGATGCCGGTGGCGTCGGCCATGGAGGTCAGGCGGGCGCGCAGGCGGCCGGTGGGCATGAGGTTCCCCCGCTGCGCGGGAGTTGCTGACTAGCTGGTCAGGGCGGGTTGACGTGGTTTCAGGTTCACCGGTTCGGCCGGTGCCTGGTTGGCGTAGTGCTTCTCCTCGAACTCGATGGGGCTGAGGTAGCCGAGGCGCTTCTGGATACGGCGGGGGTTGTAAAAGCCGTCGATGTACTCAAAGAGCGCGAGGTTCGCCTCGGCCCGGGTGGCGAATACGCGGCCGCGGATGCATTCCGTCTTGACGATGCTCCACAGGTTCTCGGCGAGGGCATTGTCGAAGGAGTCGCCGACGGAGCCCATGGACGCCTTGATCCCGGCTCTGACCAGGCGTGTTGTGAGCTTGATGGATGTGTACTGACAGCCGCGGTCGGCGTGGTGGACGAGTTCGCCGGGGGCGACCTCGCGGCTGGCCAGGGCGTATTCGAGGCTGCTGAGGACCAGGTCGGCGTCCGCTCTGGCGGAGGTTTCCCAGGCCACGACCCTGCGGGAGAACGCGTCTCTGATCGCCGACAGCCACAAGGGTCCCTCGAGGGTCGGGATCATGGTGAGGTCGGTGACCCACAACCGGTTCGGCGCGTCGGCGGTGAAGTCGCGTTGCACCAGGTCGGGGGCGGATTCGGCGTCCGGGTCGCGGGTGGTGAAGCCCTTGCCGTGCCGGCGTGGGCTGATCCCTGTGAGGCCGGCTTCCCTTATCAGCCGCTCGACGCGTTTGCGGCCGACGTGAACTCCTTCTCTCTTGAGGACGGCGTGGACGCGGGGCGATCCGTAGGTTCCGCCGGAGTCGGTGTGGACCTGACGGATCCGGCTGGTCAGTTCGACGTCCTGGCGGCGGCGTTCGCAGGGGTCCTGCTGAGCCCGGCGCCACCGGTAGTAGGTGGAGGAGGGGATGTGCAGTTCCCGGAGGGTGAGCTCGACCTCCAGGTTCTCGTGCTCGTCGAAGAGCGCGATCACCTGGGCCGGGTCGGGTCGAGCTGAGCCGCGAAAAAAGCCGACGCCGTCCGCAGGACCTCGTTCGACCGCTTGAGCTGGGCGTTCTCCTTGCGCAGCGCGGCCAGCTCGGCGCGTTCGTCGCTGGTCAGCAGATCATCACGCTCGCCGGCATCGGCCTCTGCCTGGCGGATCCAGCCGCGCAGGGCCTCGTGGTGGACGCCGAGTTCCTCGGCCATGCGGCGGATCACGGGCTTGGGCTCCGACGCGCGGTACATCCGCACCGCACGCTCACGCAACTCCAGTGGGTACTTCCTCGGGGCAGGCATCTACAGGGCTCCTCTCTACGAGTCCCATATGACCTGATGTCACCATCCTCCGCATCCCGGGGGAACCTCAGCATGCCGGAGATCAGGTGCCGGAACCGCTTCTTCCGGCCGTGTTTCTCGCGGGTCTTCTCGGCGGTGAAGTCAAGGTCCTCGACGGCGATCGCCTTCACACCGCAGGAGGTGGCCCAGTGCAGCAGCCGGGTCAGGGCGTGGCGGACCTGGGCGTCGCGGTGGTCGGCGGGGCCGGTCAGGTCGTAGAAGAACCGGCGCGGGTTGCCGAGGGGGTTGCCATGGGCATCAAGGCGCCAGGCGGCCAGGTGGTCGGCGTTGGTGTCCACCCCGATCACCCCGTGGGCGAGCGCCGTCGCCATCGGCACCGTTGGGGGTGCCGGGGTCTGCCAGGAGGCCGTCAAATACCAGCGTGCACGGCCGGTGTCATAGTGGATGCGGTAGGCGATGGCCCGGTTGGCTGCCACGCGGTCGGCCCACTCCTGCCCGCGGTGCGCGAACCGGATCCGGCCGGTGAGGACGTACCGGCCGTGCGGGGCGTTGGACAGTTCTTTCAGCGGGTTGGGCAGGCGGATGCTCACCTCACCGTCCGGGCTGATGCGGAAGGTCTCGTTTCCGAACTGTTTCCCGCTCTCCCCGTCCGCCTGCAGGAACCAGCGCTGCGCTTCCCAGCGTTGACGCCACTGGGATTCTGTGAGCCCGGCGGCGGGCAGGTGGTGGCGGGTGCGGGCCAGGCGCTTGCCGCCCCGCACCACATGCACCACCCCGGCCTCCCAGTCGGCTCGCTCCCGCGCCAGCCGGTCCTCCAGCACGCGCAGGCGGCGGGCCTTGGCATGCCATGCGCGCCTGCTGCGGTAACCACCCGGCGCCCGCTTGGTGCCCCTGGACCCGACCGGCAGTGACAGCCGGTGGGCAATCACGCCGATCCCCGCCTCCAACGACCGGATACGGGCCAGAGCGCAGCGGCGGGCCAGCGCCCACTGGTCATGCGTGGCCTTGGTGATCGACCCCGCCCAGCGGGCCGACGAGTGAGGCGTCAGCTCCCGCTTACGCACAGCCCACGCCCCGGCGTCATGGTCCAGACCATCCCGGCAGCGCGCCTTCAGGTCACGGCCGGCCAGCGCGCCCAGATGCGCGCCCACCCGTCGCAGCACCTCCTCATCGGCACCGGTCAGCTGCCCCAGCCGGGTACGGATCGCCACCCCCGACGGGCCGGGTACGACGAACGGCGCCGCGATCTCCCGCAGACCATCCACCGCCCCACCCCCGCCGCCGGCCCAGCCCCGAGAGGCCCGATCACCACACCCAACGAGCATCTCCCGCAAAGGTCACCCATTCGACAGGCGGACTCCCCTTCCAACCGCCGGAATGCGGCACGACAGCCCCGCCCGCCGCCAGTGCTCACCCGTATACGCCAGAACACTCCCGCTCAGCACAGTCCCAGCAGCTCACCACCCCTGCCACCGCGTCCCGGCACTGGGTCTCCTCCCCCCGTCGTGACCCCGTGGTGCAGCCGATCACGGTCTGTCGCTTGCGTTTCGGAGCGTCCGACACGTGCCGCTGCGGTCCGTCGCGCGATCGCCGCCGGTCCCGCCCCCTGCGGGCCGCGACAGGACCTCCGGCGGAGACGACTCGGGCCGCGACCGGCAGATTCCGCCGGCTTGACGGCTGCACCACTCGGCGGGACGCCGTCCGGCACGGTCACATCGTGCTGCCGGTCATGGCACGGCACATCTCGGAGCAGCGGTGACAGGACTCGGCGCAGCGCGTCATCCGGTCGTCGTCCGGCATGGACATACACGCCTCGGCGCACATGTCGCACGCCTGCGCGCACATCATGCACATCTCGTTCGCCAGCGGCGAGCGGCGCATCATCATGTCCGCGCAGATACGGGTCATCTCGGAGCAGTCCATGAGGGTCCGCATGATCGGCATCCGGGCTTCGCCACCCAACTGCAGACAGGAGCTCATGGTCTCCTCGCACACGGTGTGGCAGGACATGCAGGCCTGAACGCAGTCCTGCATCTGCCGGCTCATCGGTTCCGTCGTGGGGGGCCGCTGCTGGGTCATGGTTCCTCCCGGGGGACGGCGGGCACCGGCGATCGGCCCCCGCCCCTCCGTCCTACGCCCCTCGCCCCATGACCACCACAGGACGGCCCCGAGGGCCGCCCCTTCCGCTTGCCGTGGCCCGGGTACGGGATATCTGCTTGGAAGGACCGACAACGGCAACAAGAGGTGGTGCGCCCAGGTCGGACCGACGACGGGCAGGGGGCTCGACGAGCAGGACAGGGAGAGCACGCGTGGCACCACAGACGGACAGGAAGCGGCTGCGCAGACGGCTGGAGCGGCTCCTCGGCATCGCCGCGACCGAGGGCAACGAGCTCGTGCCGCTGCGCAACGGCGACCGGATCTTCCCCGAGATGCTGGCGGCGGTCCGCGCCGCCGAGCACACCGTCGACATGATGACCTTCGTGTACTGGCGGGGCGACATCGCGCGGGAGTTCGCCGAGGCGCTGGCCGAAAGGGCCCGCGCGGGCGTGCGCGTACGGCTGCTGCTGGACGGTTTCGGCGCCAAGGAGATCGAGCCGCGGCTGCTGGACGCCATGGCGGAGGCCGGCGTCCAGGTGGCGTGGTTCCGCAAGCCCACGCGGCTGTCACCGATGCGGCAGAACCACCGCTGCCACCGCAAGGTCCTGGTCACCGACGAGCACACCGCCTTCACCGGGGGTGTCGGCATCGCCGAGGAGTGGTGCGGCGACGCCCGGAACCCCGGCGAGTGGCGCGACACCCATGTCAAGGTCAGAGGGCCCGCCGTGGACGGGATAGCCGCCGCCTTCGCGCAGAACTGGGCCGAGTGCCACGACGACCTGTATGACGAGCACGACCGCTTCACCGCCCAGGAGCAGCCGGGCAACGCCACGGTGCAGGTGGTGCGGGGGTCGGCCAGCTTCGGCTGGCAGGACATGCAGACACTGCTGCGGGTGGTGATCACCTCGGCGCAGGAGCGTTTTCGGCTCTCCACGGCCTACTTCGCGCCCGACACCTACTTCATCGGCCTGCTGGCCGACGCCGCGCGCCGGGGGGTGCGGGTGGAGATCCTGCTGCCGGGGCCGCACACCGACCAACGGGCCTGTCTGCTGGCCGGCCGTTGGCACTACCAGACCCTGATCGACGCGGGTGTGGAGGTGCGGGAGTACCAGCCGACCATGCTCCACACGAAGATCATCACGGTGGACGGGGTCTGCTCCCTGATCGGCTCCAGCAACTTCAACCGCCGCTCCATGGAGCACGACGAGGAAGTCATGCTGGCCGTCCTCGACGAGGACTTCACCGCGCGGCTCGACGCCGACTTCGACGCCGACCGCGAACTGAGCGAGCCCGTCGACCCGGCCCGCTGGAAGCGCCGCCCCCTGTCCGAGCGCTTCGCCGAGGCGGCCGTCACCCCGATCCGGCGCTTCCTGTGAGGGCTCCCGGGACGCGTCGCCGCGGCCCGGGAGCACCGGGTGTCACGGCAGGTTGCGGGCCATCACGATCCGCTGGACCTGGTTCGTGCCTTCATAAATCTGCGTGATCTTCGCGTCGCGCATCATCCGCTCGACCGGGTAGTCACGGGTGTAGCCGTAGCCGCCGAGGAGCTGGACGGCGTCCGTGGTGACCTCCATGGCGACGTCGGAGGCGAAGCACTTGGCGGCGGCACCCTGGAAGGTGAGGTCGGCGTCACCGCGCTCGGACTTGGCCGCGGCGGCGTACGTCAGCTGGCGGGCGGCCTCGATCTTCATGGCCATGTCGGCGAGCATGAACTGGACGCCCTGGAAGTCGGCGATCGGCTTGCCGAACTGCTTGCGCTCCTTGACGTAGCCCTTGGCGTAGTCGAGGGCGCCCTGGGCGATGCCGAGGGCCTGCGCGGCGATGGTGATGCGGGTGTGGTCCAGCGTCTTCATCGCGGTGGCGAAGCCGGTGCCCTCCTCGCCGATCATGCGGTCGGCGGGGATGCGGACGTTGTCCAGGTAGACCTCGCGGGTCGGGGAGCCCTTGATGCCGAGCTTCTTCTCCGGGGCACCGAAGGAGACGCCCTCGTCGGACTTCTCCACGACGAAGGCGGAGATGCCCTTGGAGCGCTTGGTGGGGTCGGTGACCGCCATCACCGTGTAGTACTCGGATTCGCCGGCGTTGGTGATCCAGCGCTTCACGCCGTTGAGGACGTAGGCGTCGCCGTCGCGGACCGCCTTGGTCTTCATGCCGGCGGCGTCGGAGCCGGCGTCCGGCTCGGAGAGGCAGTACGAGAACATCCCGTCGCCCTTGGCGAGCGGGGTCAGGTACTTCTTCTTCAGCGCGTCGGAGCCGGAGAGGATGACCGGCAGCGAGCCCAGCTTGTTCACGGCCGGGATGAGGGAGGAGGACGCGCAGACGCGGGCCACCTCCTCGATCACGATGACCGTCGCGAGGGCGTCGGCGCCGGCGCCGCCGAACTCCTCGGGGACGTGGACGGCGTGCAGGTCGTTGGCCACGAGCGCGTCCAGCGCCTCGCGGGGAAAGCGGGCGTCCTCGTCCACCGCGGCGGCGTACGGCGCGATCTTCGCCTCGGCCAGTGCGCGGACGGCGTCACGGAGCATGTCGTGCTCCTCGGACGGGCGGTACAGGTCGAAGTCAGCCGATCCGGCCAAGGTCTCTCACGCTCCAAAACGCTGCGATGCTGGTCACGCTAACTACCGTTAAGTAACTCCGATTTTATGCCTTCCGCCACGGTCGCGGATAGGTGAGGTTGACGACAGCCGACCGCCGCCGTTCCCGGCCCCCCGGATATGCTCGGGCGCGCCCTGTTTGCCGTATACCCCTGGAGCACCCATGGCCCTCAAGATCACCGTGATCGGCACCGGTTATCTCGGTGCGACCCACGCGGCGGCCATGGCGGAGCTGGGGTTCGAGGTACTGGGACTCGATGTCGTACCGGAGAAGATCGACACGCTCCGGCGCGGCGAGGTCCCGATGTACGAGCCGGGGCTCGACGAGTTGCTGCGCCGGCACGTCGCCGGGATCGAGGGGTCGACCGGGCGGCTGCGGTTCACCATGGACTGGGCCGAGGTGGGCGAGTTCGGTGATGTGCACTTCGTGTGCGTGAACACCCCGCAGCGGCACGGTGAGTACGCCTGCGACATGACGTACGTCGATTCCGCGATCGCCTCGCTCGCGCCGCACCTCAAGGGCCCCGCCCTGGTCGTCGGCAAGTCGACGGTGCCCGTGGGGTCCGCCGACCGGCTGGCCGCCTACCTGGTGGAGCACGCCCCGGCCGGCGAGGACGTGGAGCTGGCGTGGAACCCGGAGTTCCTGCGCGAGGGATTCGCCGTGCAGGACACGCTGCACCCGGACCGGATCGTGGTGGGGGTGCGCGGCGAGCGGGCGGAGAAGCTGCTGCGTGAGGTGTACGCCACTCCGGTCGGGGAGGGCTCGCCGTTCGTGGTGACGGACTTCCCGACGGCGGAGCTGGTGAAGACGTCCGCGAATTCCTTCCTGGCCACCAAGATCTCCTTCATCAACGCGATGGCGGAGCTGTGCGAGGCGACCGGCGGTGACGTCGCCAAGCTGGCGGAGGCCATCGGTTACGACGACCGGATCGGCGCGAAGTTCCTGCGCGCCGGCATCGGTTTCGGCGGCGGCTGTCTGCCCAAGGACATCCGGGCGTTCATGGCGCGCGCCGGCGAGCTGGGCGCGGACCAGGCGCTGACGTTCCTGCGGGAGATCGATTCCATCAACATGCGCCAGCGCGGCCGGATGGTGGAGCTGACGAGGCAGGCCCTGGGGGGCGGTTCCTTCCTCGGCAAGCGGGTGGCGGTGCTCGGCGCCACCTTCAAGCCGGACTCGGACGACGTCCGGGACTCGCCGGCGCTGAACGTGGCCGGACAGATACATCTGCAGGGCGGCCAGGTCACGGTGTACGACCCGAAGGGCATGGACAACGCCCGCGGTGTCTTCCCGACCCTGGGGTACGCCGGCTCGGCGCTGGACGCGGTACGGGGTGCCGATGTCGTCCTGCATCTGACGGAGTGGCGGGAGTTCCGGGAACTGGACCCGGCGGAGCTGGGCGAGGTCGCGGCCGAGCGGCTGATCCTGGACGGACGCAACGCCCTCGACGCGGAGGTGTGGCGGAAGGCCGGGTGGCAGTTCCGCGCGATGGGGCGTCCCACCGCGTAGGCTCCCTCCGGCGGACCCCGGCCCGGGTCCCCGGCATGATCCGGCGGACCGGCGCCGCGTGAACGGGTGACGCCGGTTCGGCCGAGGCTCAGTCGGCCGAACCGGCGTCCTGCAGCATTCTGCCCCACCGGGCGGGGTCTCGGAGCGGCTACGCCTCCTTCGCCCGGTACCGGCGCATTTTGGCGCGCGCCCCGCACACCTGCATGGAACACCAGCGGCCGCGTCCGGCGGGGCTGCGGTCGTAGTACGCCCAGTGGCAGGTGGTGGCCTCACAGGCCTTCAGTCTGTTCCAGGTGCCCGCGGTGACCGCTTCGGCGACGGCGGCGGCGATCCGGGAGAGCAGCGGCCCGTCGTCGACGGGTGCGAGGGCGGCCGAACCGTCGGCGGTGTCGACCGTGACCACCAGGGGGGCTCGCGCGAGCAGGTCGCCGAGGGGGGTGACCCGCTCGCGGTGCGGGGGGTGGCCGGCGTGGGCGAGGAGGGTCGCGCGCAGGGACTCGCGCAGTTCGCGGGCGGAGTCGGCGGTGTCCTCGGTGAGCCCGAAGGGCGCGCGGCCCTCGGGGGTGTCCAGCGCGTCGCCGCCCGTCGCCAGGTCCACCGTGTTGACCAGGGCCTGGATCAGGACCAGCTTCCCGGGCGGGGCCGCTCTCTCACTCATGCCTGGACCGTACCTCCCGGTTCCCTCTCATCCGCATATCCGCTTATCCGCTTGCGGCGTTACCTCCTATGGTGCAGCATGCGGTAACGGTTACCGGTTGCCCGAATCTACGGGTAACTTCCGAGACCTCGAGGAGGAGTCATGTCCGTTGCCACAGTGGGCGCCGTCGTCCTGGACTGTCCCGATCCGCGTGCGCTGGCGGCCTTCTACGCCGGGATCGTGGGCGGCACGGTGGAGGGAGAGGGCGACTGGGTGGACCTCTCGGTGCCCGGCGGCCCCGTCCTCGCCTTCCAGGCGGCCCCGGGGTACGAGCCGCCGCGCTGGCCGGCGGCGGACCGCTCGCAGCAGTTCCATCTGGACCTGACCGTCGACGACCTGGACGCGGCCGAGAAGGAGGTGCTGGCGCTCGGCGCGAAGCCGCTGGACACGGAGGACCGCTCGCGCACCTTCCGGGTTTACGCGGACCCGGCCGGGCACCCGTTCTGCCTGTGCGCCTGCTGACGCCTGCTGACACCTGGAGGAATTCATGGCCGCCGTGGCTCGCCTGCGCAGTGTCGTCGTCGACTGCCCGGACCCGCGTGAGCTTGCCGTCTTCTACGCGGCCCTCGGTGGCGGCACACCCGTGGAGGAGGACGCGGACTGGGTGGTGCTCCAGATCCCCGCGGGGCCGCGGCTGGCCTTCCAGCGCGCGCCGGGGTACGCCTCGCCCGACTGGCCGCGCGCCGGCCACGGTTCGCAGCAGTTCCATCTCGACTTCGACGCCGGGAACACGTGGGAGGAGATCGACGCGGCCGAGGAGAAGGTCCTGGCACTGGGGGCGCGGGTGCTGGACCGGGAGGACTACGAGAACAAGGACTTCCGGGTGTACGCCGACCCCGCGGGGCATCCGTTCTGCCTGTGCCGGATCGAACAGCCCTAGAAGCCCGGCTGGTCAGCCGTCCGGGCCGGCGACCGTCGCTGTGGACGGGGGCCGGCGCCGGCGCCGCTGGGCGGTGTGGGCGGCGAAGTCGGCGCCGCGCGGTACCCGCTGGACATGTCCCCGGGCCGGCAGGGCCGCCACGGACCGGACCGGCCGTCGGCCCTGCGGCCGGCACGGCACGTCCCGGGTCGCGTCGGCCGGTTGCCGGGCACGCCCCCGGTCGCCCCGGACGGGGCCCGGCGCACCCCCGGCCACGTCGGACGATTGCCGAGCACGCCCCCGGTCGCCCCGGACGGGGCCCGGCGCACCCCCGGTCGCCTGGGGCCGGGCGGGGCCCCGGTCGCCTCGGACGAGGCCGGGCACGTCCCCGGTCGCCTCGGACGAGGCCGCGCGGGTCAGGTGTCCAGGGACTCCAGCGTCGCGTGGGACGGTGCGCGGCTCGTCCGGAGATCCCGGGCCACGTCCTCCGCGGCGCCCAATACCCGTACCGCGTTCTGCCAGGTGAGCTTCGCCAGGTCGGGCCGGGACCAGCCGCGGCCCAGGAGTTCGGCGATCAGGTTCGGGTAGGCGGACACGTCGCCGAGGCCGTCGGGGGTGAAGGCCGTGCCGTCGTAGTCGCCGCCGATGCCGAGGTGGTCGATGCCGGCGACCTCGCGCATGTGGTCCAGGTGGTCGGCCACCGTGGACACCGTCGCGACCGGGCGGGGGTGGGTCTCCTCGAAGGCCCGGTGGACCTTCATCCCCTCGGCGGTGGTGTCGAGGTGGTGGAAGCCGTGCGCGCGCATGTTCTCGTCGGCCGCCGCCGTCCAGTCGACGGCCGCCTGGAGCACGAACTTCGGCACGAACGTCACCATGGCCACACCCCCGTTGGCGGGCAGCCGCTCCAGGACGTCGTCCGGGATGTTGCGGGGGTGGTCGCAGACCGCGCGGGCGGAGGAATGCGAGAAGATCACCGGCGCGGACGTGGCGTCGAGGGCGTCCCGCATGGTCGTCGCGGCGACGTGGGAGAGGTCGACCAGCATGCCGAGCCGGTTCATTTCCCGCACCACCTCCCGGCCGAAGGCCGAAAGACCGCCCACTACTGGCTCGTCGGTCGCCGAATCCGCCCACGCCACATTGAAGTTGTGGGTGAGGGTCAGATAGCGGACGCCGAGGTCGTACAACCCCCGCAGCGTGCCGAGGGAGTTGGCGATGGAGTGGCCGCCCTCCGCGCCCATGAGCGAGGCGATACGGCCCTGCCCACGCGCCGCCTCCATGTCTGCGGCGGTCAGCGCGGGTGCCAGGTCCCGCGGATGACGCTCCAGCAACTGCCGTACGCAGTCGATCTGTTCCAGCGTGGCTGGCACCGGGTCGGGCTGGTCCGCGCGGACGTACACCGACCAGAACTGCGCCCCGACGCCGCCCGCCCGCAGCCGGGGGATGTCGGTGTGCAGGTGGGCGGACTGGTCGGCGGCGATGTCGCGGGCCCCGAGGTCGTAGCGGACCTGTTCACGCAGCGCCCACGGCAGGTCGTTGTGCCCGTCGGCGACGGGGAACTCCGCCAGCAGAGCACGGGCGTCGTCGAGGAACGTCATGGCACCCACGCCGCTCAGTTGCCGAAGCCGAAGCCGCCGCCGGAGCCCTCGGCCTTGGCGCGCAGCCGCTTGCCCTTCTCGGTGGCCTGGTCGTTCAGCTCCTGCTGGAACTCCCGCATCCGGCCGAGGAGTTCCTCGTCGTGCGTGGCGAGGATCCGGGCCGCGAGCAGGCCCGCGTTGCGCGCGCCGGCCACGGAGACCGTCGCGACCGGGACACCGGCCGGCATCTGCACGATGGACAGCAGGGAGTCCATGCCGTCGAGGTACTTCAGCGGCACGGGCACGCCGATGACGGGCAGCGGGGTGACCGAGGCGAGCATGCCGGGCAGATGCGCGGCGCCGCCCGCACCCGCGATGATCACCTTGAGTCCCCGGTCCCCGGCCTGCTCGCCGTACGCGATCATCTCGCGGGGCATGCGGTGCGCGGAGACGACGTCGACCTCGTAGTCGATCTCGAACTCGTCGAGCGCCTTGGCTGCCGCCTCCATGACGGGCCAGTCGGAGTCCGACCCCATGACAATGCCTACGACCGGGCTCATTCGGTGATCGTGCCTCTCAGGTAGCCGGCTGCGTGACGTGCGCGCTCCAGCACGTCGTCCAGGTCGTCGCCGTAGGTGTTGACGTGGCCGACCTTGCGGCCGGGCTTCACGTCCTTGCCGTACATGTGGATCTTCAGTTGCGGGTCGCGGGCCATGCAGTGCAGGTACGCGGAGTACATGTCCGGGTAGTCGCCGCCGAGGACGTTGACCATGACCGTCCACTTCGCCCGCGGGCGCGGGTCGCCGAGCGGGAGGTCGAGGACGGCGCGGACGTGGTTGGCGAACTGCGAGGTGATCGCGCCGTCCATCGACCAGTGGCCGGAGTTGTGCGGGCGCATCGCGAGTTCGTTGACGAGGATGCGGCCGTCGCGGGTCTCGAACAGCTCGACGGCCAGGTGGCCGACGACGCCGAGTTGCCCCGCGATGTTCAGCGCCATCTCCTCGGCGCGGAGCGCGAGCTCCTCGGCGAGGCCGGGCGCGGGGGCGATGACCGTGTCGCAGACGCCGTTGACCTGCTGGGACTCCACGACCGGGTAGGCGACGGCCTGGCCGTGCGGGGAGCGGACCACGTTGGCGGCCAGTTCCCGCACGAAGTCGACCTTCTCCTCGGCGAGGACGGGCACACCGGCCTTGAACGGCTCGGCGGCCTCCTCGGCGGAGCCGACGACCCACACGCCCTTGCCGTCGTAGCCGCCGCGGACCGTCTTGAGGACGACGGGGAAGCCCTCGCCCTCCGCGGCGAACGCGGCCACGTCCCCCGGGTCGGCGACGATGCGGTGCCGCGGGCACGGCACACCGATCGCGTCGAGCTTCGCACGCATCACGCCCTTGTCCTGGGCGTGCACCAGCGCCTCGGGGCCGGGGCGGATGGGGATGCCGTCCGCCTCCAGGGCACTGAGGTGCTCGGTGGGCACGTGCTCGTGGTCGAAGGTGATCACGTCGCAGCCGCGCGCGAACGCGCGCAGCGTCTCCAGATCGCGGTAGTCGCCGACGACGACATCGCCGACGACCTGCGCCGCGGAATCCTGCGGAGTGTCACTGAGGAGCTTGAACCTGATGCCGAACGGGATGCCCGCCTCGTGTGTCATACGAGCGAGCTGGCCCCCGCCGACCATGCCGACTACCGGGAACGTCACGACCCCAGGGTATCGGCCCGCGCCACGGTGGCCGATTTCGCACCCGTCGGGCGGGAGCGTCCGCGGTCGTGGCCCACGTCCGCAGGAAGATCGCGCGGCCCGGTGGTTAGCATGGCTGGGTTACGCATTCGACGAACAGGAGCCTGCAGGCGATGGAACATGGTTCCTCGGGGCTTCGACGGCTCTACCGGGAAGTGGCCAAGTTCGGCGCGGTGGGGGGAGCCGGCGTCCTGGTCAACCTGGGCGTGTTCAACCTGGTCCGGCAGGTCACCGACCTCCAGGTGGTGCGAGCGAGCGTCATCGCCACCGTCGTGGCGATCGTCTTCAACTACGTCGGTTTCCGGTACTTCACCTACCGGGACCGCGACAAGTCCGGGCGCACCCGGGAGATGTCCCTGTTCCTGCTGTTCAGCGCCATCGGTCTGGTGATCGAGAACGGTGTGCTGTACACGGCGACGTACGGATTCGGCTGGGACAGCTCGCTGCAGAGCAACATCTTCAAGTTCCTCGGCATCGGCGTCGCGACCCTTTTCCGCTTCTGGTCCTACCGCACCTGGGTGTTCCGCACGCTGCCGGCCCGGGGGCCGGTGGCGGGGTCGGGGCCGGGCCCGGTCGGTGAGGCCCGTCCGGTCGAGGCAGCGGGTGCCGTGGCGCGTCACCGCTCCGTCCGGCGGCTGCCGTAGCCGGCACTCCGTCCGGCGGCCGCCGCCGTCAGCGCACCGTGCGGCGGCTGTCGTCGTCCGGGGACTTCTGCGGGGGCGTACGGGAGAGGAAGAGGCCGAAGACCGCCGGGTTGGCCTGCAGCATCTCCAGACGGCCGCCGTCCGCTTCCGCCAGGTCCCGGGCGACCGCAAGTCCGATGCCGGTGGAGTTGCGTCCGCTGATCGCCCGCTCGAAGATCCGGGCGCCCAGGTCGGCGGGGACGCCCGGGCCCTCGTCGGTGACCTCGACGACGACCTGGTTGCCGGTGACCCGGGTCCGCAGGGCGACCGTGCCGCCGCCGTGCATCAGCGAGTTCTCGATCAGCGCGGCCAGCACCTGGGCGACCGCGCCCGGCGTGCCCACCGCCCGCAGTTCCCGCTTGCCCGACATGACGATGGCCCGGCCCGCGCTGCGGTAGGCGGGGCGCCACTCGGCGAGCTGCTGGGTGATCACCTCGTCGAGGTCGAAGGTGACCGCGGAGCCGGTGCGGGGGTCGCGGGAGTTGGTCAGCAGCCGCTCCACCACGTCCGTCAGCCGCTCCACCTGCGCCAGCGCGATCGTCGCCTCCTCCTTCACCGTGTCCGGGTCGTCGGTGAGGGTGATCTCCTCCAGCCGCATCGACAGGGCGGTGAGCGGGGTACGCAGCTGGTGGGAGGCGTCGGCGGCCAGACGGCGCTCGGCGGTCAGCATGCGGCCGATGCGTTCGGCGGAGGAGTCCAGCACGTCCGCGACCCGGTCCAGCTCCGGGACGCCGTAGCGGCGGTGCCGGGGACGCGGATCACCGGAGCCGAGGCGCTCGGCGGTCTCCGCGAGATCGGTCAGCGGGGAGGCGAGCCGGCTCGCCTGGCGGATCGCCAGCAGCACCGCCGCGATCACCGCCAGCAGCGCCACCAGGCCGATGATCAGCAGCGTACGGCCGACCTCCCGGGTCACCGAGGAGCGCGGCTCCTGGACGGTGACCGTCTCGCCCTCCTTGCCGGGCGCCGAGGCACTGATCACATCGCCGTCCGGCTTGGTGCCGACCTCGATGAGCGGCTTGCCGGGAATCCGGACGATGGCGTACCGGTCCTCGGTGACCTGGTCGCTCAGGATCTCGGCGGTGACCTTGTCCTCGACGAGCAGCCGGCTGTCGACGATGCTGGCCAGCCGTACCGCCTCGGACTCCACCCGCTCCCTGGCGGTCTCACTGATCGTACGGGTCTCCACGATCACCAGGGAGACGCCGAAGACGGCGATCACGACGAGCACCACGGCGAGCGTGGACTGGATCAGACGACGGCGCATGTTCTCTTACCGGGAGCCGGACCCCGCGGGGGGGTTCAGCTCTTCTCGAAGCGGAAGCCCACACCGCGCACGGTCGCGATGTAGCGGGGGTTGGCGGCGTCGTCGCCCAGTTTCTTGCGCAGCCAGGAGATGTGCATGTCGAGGGTCTTGGTGGAGGACCACCAGGTGGTGTCCCAGACCTCGCGCATCAACTGGTCCCTGGTGACGACCCGGCCCGCGTCCCGCACCAGGACCCGCAGCAGGTCGAACTCCTTGGCGGTGAGCTGGAGCTCCTCCTCACCCATCCACGCCCGGTGCGACTCGACGTCGATGCGCACCCCGTGGGTGGCGGGCGGCTGCTGGGGTTCGGTGGAGCCGCGGCGCAGCAGGGCCCGGACCCGGGCGAGCAGTTCGGCGAGGCGGAACGGCTTGGTGACGTAGTCGTCGGCGCCCGCGTCCAGGCCCACCACGGTGTCGACCTCGTCGGCGCGGGCGGTCAGGATCAGCAGCGGAACCGTGTGCCGCTCGGCGCGGAGCCGGCGGGCGACCTCGAGGCCGTCCATGCCGGGCAGACCGAGATCCAGCACCACCAGGTCGACGCCGCCCTGCATCCCGGCGTCGAGGGCGCCGGGTCCGTCCTCACGCACCTCGACTTCGTAGCCCTCCCTGCGCAGGGCGCGGGCCAGCGGCTCCGAGATGGACGCGTCGTCCTCGGCGAGCAGTACACGGGTCATGGCAGTGATGGTAGTCCCGTCACGGCGGGCCCCGGGGTGTGATCGCCGGGCTGGGGTTCTCACCGTCCGCACACCTGTCTCTCACCCCGGGCCGTCCTGGTACGGACCTGAGGGTATGGGGTGCGATCCCGGGGTAGACCTTCGAATATGTGATCCAGTTCCACTGTGACCTGTGATCCGTATCTCAAGTCCTTCCTTATCCGGCACTGTCCTGCCGTATGGTGAATCCACGCCTGTTGCACCACGGGGACCTTTGGCGCCGTCGACGCCGAGGGTCTCCGCTGTGTGCGGGGCCGGTTTCCGCCGGCCCGGAAGCAATGACCTGTGGCCGGGCCTCACCGCGCGTAGACGCACGGAGGAGGCGTGGATCCCGGTGGTCGCCGTCCGCCGCTCCGCGATCCGGAGCGGCCTCCCCGGGGCGTGGGTGGACGGTGCGGCCCCGCCGGTGCCGGCCTGCCCCCCACCGGGCGCGTGCACACACCTGCGACGCGTCCCGACAGCAAGGAACGACCATGGCGTCCAGCCTGACGAAGGACTCGGTCACTCCGGGTACCCCCGGTTCCGAGGAGACCTTCTTCGGCCACCCCCGCGGACTGGCCACACTCTTCATGACCGAGATGTGGGAGCGCTTCTCCTACTACGGCATGAGGGCCCTGCTCCCGCTGTACCTCGTCGCGCCCGGCGGACTGGGCCTGAGCGCGGGCACCGCCACCGCGATCTACTCGGTGTACCTCTCGCTGGTGTACCTGCTCACGATGCCGGGCGGCTGGTTCGGCGACCGCGTGTGGGGCCCCCGCAGGACCGTCGCCGTCGCCGGCGGCATCATCATGCTGGGCCATCTGACGCTGGCCCTGCCGTCCTCCGGCACCTTCTACGCGGGGCTCGGCCTGGTCGCCATCGGCTCCGGTCTGCTGAAGGCCAACATCTCCACGATGGTCGGCCAGCTCTACCAGGGTCCGGGCGACCCGCGCCGGGACGGTGGCTTCACCGTCTTCTACATGGGCATCAACCTCGGCGCCTTCGCCGCGCCGCTGGTCATCGGCACCATCGGTGAGAGCGTCGACTGGCACCTGGGCTTCGCGCTCGCCGCGCTCGGCATGGGCCTGGGCGTGGTGCAGTTCCTGCTGGGCAGCCGCCACCTGGACGCCCGGTCCAGCATCGTGCCGAAGCCGCTGTCCGCGGAGGAGAAGTCCTCGACACTGCGCAAGGCCGCGCTGTGGGCGGGCATCGCCGTCGTCACGTACACCGTCCTCGGCGTCACCGGCACCTACACCCTGAACTGGGTCCTGGTCCCGCTGACACTGCTCGGTGTGATCGTCCCGGTGATGGTGATCGCCCGCATCAAGCGCGACAAGGACCTGGACCGCGCCGAGCAGTCGAAGATGTCCGCGTACATCTGGTTCTTCGTCGCCGCCGCGATCTTCTGGATGATCTACGACCAGGGCGGCTCGACCCTGTCACTGTTCGCCGACTCGTCGGCCGAGAACAGCGTCCTCGGCTGGGACTTCCCGGTCTCCTGGTACCAGTCGGTCAACCCCGTCCTGATCATGGCGCTGGCCCCGGTCTTCGCCTGGGTCTGGCTGGCGCTGAACCGGCGGGGCAAGGAGCCGAGCACGATCGTGAAGTTCGCCTCCGGTCTGGTGCTGGTCGGTGTGTCGTTCTTCCTGTTCCTGGCCCCGCTGTCGATCGCCGAGGGCGGCCACAGGGCGGCGGCACTCTGGCTGGTGGCGATCTACTTCACGCAGACCGTCGGTGAGCTGCTGCTCTCCCCGGTCGGCCTGTCGGTCACCACGAAGATGGCGCCCGCGAAGTACGCCTCGCAGATGATGGGTGTCTGGTTCCTGGCCGTCACCGCCGGTGACGCCACGACCGGGCTGCTGTCCATCGCCGGCGTCGACCTGAACAAGACGGGCATCGTCACGATGGAGGCCACGCTCGCCGTGCTCGCCGGTGTCGCGGTGTGGATGTACCGCAAGAAGGTCAAGAGCCTCATGGGCGACGTGCGCTGAGCGACCCCCGAGAAACGCCGGAGAGGCTGCTTCCAGCCTCTCCGGCGTTTGGTCCGGGGGCCGCTTCCAGCCTCTCCGGCGTTTGAGGAGCGGGGGTCCGGGGGCGGAGCCCCCGGGGGACGGGAACGGGAAGGGGCGGCGGGGGCGAAAACTCCCGTTGAGGACCCCGGGGCACGGCCCGCGGCACCTACGCCGGCGTTCCCAGTTCCGCCCAGACCGTCTTGCCCGCCACGCCCGGAGCGCGGACGACGCCCCAGTCCAGACACAGCCGCTGCACGATGAACATGCCGTGCCCACCCGGCCGGCCCGCCCGGTGCGGGGTGCGCGGGGACGGCTGACCCGTACCCCGGTCGGTGACCTCCAGCCGGATCACCTTCCTGTCACAGGTGATCGCCATATGGTCCGGCCCCTCGGCGTGCAGACACGCGTTGGTGACCAGCTCGGAGACGACCAGCAGGACGTCCTCGGCCGCGGCCCGCCGGTCCGCGGTGGCGGCGGGCAGCCAGCCCCACTCGTACAGCGCCTGACGGGTGAAGTCACGGGCCAGCGGGACGACGCCGCTCTGGTCACCGAAGTCCAGCCGGCGGACCCGCCCGCCGCCCGAGGAGCCCGGCGGCGCGGTGGGCGTGGCGACGCCGCCGTCGGGCGCGCCCCCGGCCGGTGCGCCCCCGGCCGGCGCCGCGCCCCCAGGCGTCCCGGAAGCGCCGCCGGGCTCCGGACCGCGGTCGCCCGGCGAATAGGGCCGGGTGGTGCTCATCAGCGCTTCACCTCACCGTGTCACCGGTTCACGATTCAAAAGATTCCGTACTCGGTCGGTCACGCGCGTACGGCACGTCCGGTTCCCGGCACCCTCGCGACCACCGTGTCCGGCCCGTTCAGGATGTCTCCTGCCCGAGCGTGCCGAGGGGACACCCCCGTATTCGCGCGAAAAGGCGCGACGAAGGAGACCCCGCGACGACGGGAGTGACAAGAGCGCCCCGCCGGGCGTGCCCGCGCGGGTCACGCCGAATCGTCGGCCAGGGCCGCCTCGAGCGTGTCATGGACGGTGAACACCGCGTCCGCTCCCGTGATCTCGAACACGCGCGCGACCACGGACTGCATTCCCGCGAGATGGACACCACCCCCGGCTTCCTCGGCCTTCAGCCGGGCGCCGAGCAGCACGTTGAGCCCCGTGGAGTCACAGAACTCCAGCCTGGAGCAGTCGATGACAAGCCGCTTGAATCCCTTGGCGAGGCAGCCCTCAAGTGGCTCGCGCAACAGATCGGCAGTGTGGTGATCCAACTCACCCGCCGGAGTCACGACGGCACTGGGGCCCTCTTCTCGCACCTCGACCAGAAGCCGGCCAGACTGTGCGCTGCCGACCGTCCCGCGGTCCATGCCGTCTCTCTCTCCCGCCGTCGTGCCTGCTTGCTGACGCCTCAGAACATTACGCCTTCCGGCCACGCATCGACACTCTAACAATCACGCACAAACAGACATATGCGCACAGGACGCACTTGCGATGTCCTCGCGGAAGCCGGTAGGGCTAGTAAAGACACGGAAACCGACACGGCCGGCTTTGGAGGCGCCGCACACCGCAGTGCACGTATCGGCTTCGGCAGCCATATGCCGAGAACGATGGAGGACATCATGTCACCCCGGCTCGACGCATCGCCTACCCCTGAAGCGACGTCGACACCACCTCCGGAACATCTGGATCCCATCGAGCACGACGACCAGGGTGTCGTCCCGGACGACCTACTCGCCGGACTACCGGAGATCCCCCCCTACGACGAGGTGGGCCCGGTCGACGCACGGGCTCTGTCCAAGACTCTCTTCGAGCGCCTCGAGTCGCTGGAGGAGGGCACCCACGAGTACTCGTACGTCCGCAATACGCTCGTCGAACTGAACCTCGCGCTGGTCAAGTTCGCCGCCTCCCGCTTCCGCTCGCGCAGCGAGCCGATGGAGGACATCATCCAGGTCGGCACCGTCGGCCTGATCAAGGCGATCGACCGCTTCGAGCTGTCGCGCGGTGTGGAGTTTCCCACTTTCGCGATGCCGACCATCATCGGCGAGATCAAGCGCTTCTTCCGCGACACCTCGTGGTCCGTGCGGGTGCCGCGCCGGCTCCAGGAGCTCCGCCTCGACCTGGCCAAGGCCGGTGACGAACTCGCCCAGCAGCTCGACCGCGCGCCGACAGTGGCCGAGCTGGCGGAACGTCTGGGCATCACCAACGACGAGGTCGTCGAGGGCATGGCCGCGTCGAACGCCTACACCGCCTCCTCGCTGGACGCCCAGCCGGAGGAGGACGACGCCGAGGGTGCGCTGGCGGACCGGATCGGTTACGAGGACCACGGGCTCGAAGGCATCGAGTACGTCGAGTCGTTGAAGCCGCTGATCGCCGAACTGGCGCCGCGGGACCGGAAGATCCTCTCCCTGCGCTTCGTCGCGGGCATGACCCAGTCGGAGATCGGCGAGGAGCTGGGCATCTCCCAGATGCACGTCTCCCGTCTGCTGTCGCGGACGCTGGTGCGACTGCGCAAGGGACTCACGGCGGAGGACTGATCCTCACCGGATCGACGCGTGCCTCGAAGGGGGCGGTCCGCAGCCGGGCCGCCCCCTTCGGCGTGACGCCGCGCCCACCCCGGCCGGCCGCCCGGTCACGCCTCGCGTACGCCCCGCCGCCACACCCCGGCGACCAGCGGGACGCCCGGCCGGTAGGCGAGGTGCACATGGCTCGGCGCGTCGAGAAGGACGAGGTCGGCGCGCGCGCCCAGGGCCAGACGGCCGATGTCGTCACGGCGCAGGGCCGCCGCGCCGCCCGCGGTGGCCGACCAGACCGCCTCGTCCGGTGTCATCCCCATGTCCCGTACCGCGAGCGCGATACAGAAGGGGACGGAGGACGTGAAGGACGAGCCGGGGTTGCAGTCGGTGGAGAGCGCGACCGTCGCCCCGGCGTCCAGCAGCCGGCGGGCGTCCGGCCAGTCGGCGCGGGTGGAGAACTCGGCGCCGGGCAGCAGGGTGGCGACCGTGCGGCTGTTCGCCAGGGCGTCCACGTCGGCGTCGGTCAGATGGGTGCAGTGGTCGGCGCTGGCCGCGTCGAGCTCGACGGCGAGCCGGACTCCGGGGCCGTAGGTGAGCTGGTTGGCGTGGATGCGCGGGTGCAGACCCTTCGCCCGGCCTGCGGTGAGGATCGCGCGGGCCTGGTCGCCGTCGAAGGCTCCCTTCTCGCAGAAGACGTCGATCCAGCGGGCGTACGGCGCGCAGGCGTCCAGCATCTCGCCGGTGACCAGGGCGACGTACCCGGCCGGGTCCTCGGCGTACTCGGGGGCGACGATGTGGGCGCCGAGGTAGGTGACCTCGTCGGTGTGACGGGCCGCCAGGCGCAGGGCACGGGCCTCGTCCTCGGTGGTCAGGCCGTAGCCGGACTTGGTCTCGAAGGTCGTGGTGCCCTGCCGCAGGGCCTCCGCGAGGTGGCGGGTGAGATTCGACTCGAGTTCCGCGTCGCTCGCCGCCCGGGTGGCGGCCACGGTCGTAAGGATGCCGCCCGCACGGTAGGGGCGGCCGGACATCCGGGCGTTGAACTCCTCGGTGCGGTCGCCCGCGAAGACCAGGTGGGAGTGGGAGTCGACGAAGCCGGGGAGGACCGCCCGACCCCCGGCGTCGACCCGGTTGTCAGTGGCGGGTGCTTTGCTTGATTCACCGGTCCACACGACGCGGTCGCCGTCGACGACGACGGCCGCGTCCCGGACCAGACCGAGGGGAGACATGTCACCCAGGGAGGGATCGTTGGTGACCAGCGTGGCGATGTTGCTGATGACGGTACTGCTCATGGTGTCCTCATGGGTGGTCGTCAGGCGCGCAGGGCTTCGACGGCCCGCGCGAGGGCTCCGGGCACATCGGGAACGAGCGTGTGCGCCCCGTCGCGCACGACGTGCCGGCCCGCCACGATCGTGTGCCGTACGTCCGCCGCCGTCGCGGCGAATACGGCCGTCTCGGCGCCGAGTCGCGGCAGTGGCCCCGCTGTTCTGACCGAGTCGAGGGCGATGGTGACGAGGTCGGCGCGCGCCCCGGTCCCGATGGTGCCGATGCCGTCCCAGCCGAGGGCGGCGTGTCCGTCGGCGGAGGCGGCCCGCAGCAGGGCGGCGGCCGTCCAGTGGCCCCGGGTGCGGGTGCGCAGGCGCTCGTGGAGCTCCATCGCGCGCGCCTCTTCGAACAGGTCGATCACCGCGTGGCTGTCGGAGCCGAGGGAGAGCGGGGAGCCCTCGTTCTGCAGGGCCGCGGCGGGGCCGATGCCGTCGGCGAGGTCCCGCTCCGTCGTCGGGCACATACAGGTGCCGGTGCCGCTGCCGCCGATGAGGGAGATGTCCTCGGCGGTGAGATGGGTGTTGTGGACACCGGTGGTGCGCGGTCCGAGGACACCGTGCAGGGCCAGGAGCTGGGCCGGGGTGCAGCCGTGGATCTCGCGGCAGGCGTCGTTCTCGGCGGTCTGCTCGGACAGATGCACATGGAGCGGGGCCCGCCGCTCCTCCGCCCACCGCGCCACGGTCGCCAGCTGCTCCGCCGGTACGGCCCGGACGGAGTGGATCGCCGCACCGATCCGTGCGTGATCCCGTTCCTTGAGAAGTGAACAGCGTTCGGCCCAGGCGTCCGCGTCGCCGTCGGAGAAGCGGAGCTGGTGGGTGGTGGGCGGCTGTCCGAAGCCGGAGGAGAGATAGGCGGTGTCGAGGAGGGTGATCCGGATACCGGCTTCGGCGGCGGCCGCGATCAGCGCCTCGCCCATGGCGTTGGGGTCACCGTGGGGCGTGCCGCCGGGGGTGTGGTGGACGTAGTGGAACTCGCCGACCGTGGTGATGCCGGCCAGCGCCATCTCGGCGTAGGTCGCGCGCGCGAGCGAGAAGTAGCTTTCGGGGGTGAGCCTGTCCGCGACGGCGTACATCACGTCTCGCCAGGCCCAGAATGATTCCGGTGCCTGTTCCGCCGCCCGTTCCCCTCTCCGCCGAAGCGGAGGTGTACCGGCGTGCCCGGGGGCGTCGGCGCGTCCGGGTAGGCCGCTTCCCGCCTGGACGGTGCCGCGCAGCGCGCGATGAAAGGCATGGCTGTGGCTGTTGGCCAGGCCCGGCATCGTGAGACCGCGCAGCACCTCCGCGCCGGGCGGTGGGACGGGGGTCTCCTTGTGGACCACGGCGATGCGGCCATCGGCGATGTCGAGCGCCACGCCCGGCTCGACGGTGCCGTCCAGCCACGCGTATTCCGCCCAGTAGCTCCTCTTGGTCACGTGCGGACCAGTCCTTCCAGTACGTCGGCGAGGGCGAGGACTCCGGCCACGCAGTCGTCCTCGGCCGCGTACTCGGCCGGCGAGTGCGAGACACCGGTGGGGTTGCGCACGAACAGCATGGCGGTCGGGACGCGTCCGGAGAGGATTCCTGCGTCGTGTCCGGCGCCGGTGCCGAGGACGGGCACGGTGAGGTGGGTCCCGCTGCCCAGGATGCGGGCGAGTTCGTCACGCAGGGCGTGGTCGAACTCGACGACGGGCGTGAAGGACTCGCGTTCGACGCCGAGGTCCACACCGTGGGCGGCGGCGTGGGCGCGGGCCGCCTTCTCCACGCCGCCGACCACGGTGTCCAGGCGCTCCTGGTCGGCGGCGCGGGAGTCGAGCCAGCCGCGCACCAGGGAGGGGATGGCGTTGACGCCGTTCGGCTCGACGGCGATCTTGCCGAAGGTGGCCACGGCACCGGCGCGTTCCGCCTCGCGGCGGGCGGCGAGGACGGTCTCGGCGTACGGCAGCATGGGGTCACGGCGGTCGGCGAGCCGGGTGGTGCCGGCGTGGTTGGCCTCCCCGCGGAAGTCGAACCGCCAGCGGCCGTGCGGCCAGATGGCGGAGGCGACGCCGATGCGGTCGCCGGACAGGTCCAGGGCGCGGCCCTGCTCGATGTGGAGTTCGACGAAGGCGCCGATGCGGTCCAGCCGCTCGGGGTCGGCGCCGATGGCGTCGGGGTCGTACCCGGCTGCCTCCATGGCCTGCGGGAGCGTGATGCCGTCGGCGTCGGTGAGCCGGTGGGCCTGCTCGACCGTGAGCACGCCCGCGGTGAGCCGCGAGCCGACACAGGCGAGGCCGAACCGCGCGCCCTCCTCGTCCCCGAAGTTGACGATGCCGAGCGGCCTGGCGAACGGCACGCCTCTGCGGCGCAGTTCGTCGAGGGCGGCGAAGGCGGACACGACCCCGAGGGGCCCGTCGAAGGCCCCGCCGTCGGGCACGGAGTCGAGATGCGAGCCGGTGACCACGGCGTCCCCCCGCGCGGGGTCCCCGAGCCAGGCCCACTGGTTCCCGTTCCGGTCGACCTCGTAGGTCAGCCGCCGGTCGCGGGCCTGCTCCTCGAACCAGCCCCGGCACTCGGAGTCGACCCGTGTCCAGGCGAACCGCCGGTACCCACCGGAACCGGCGTCGCGCCCCATGGGCAGCAACTGACGCCACATCTCATGGAAACCGTCCCCCCGGACTGCCCGCGCCGCACCCTGCTCCCGGTCGTCGCCGGCCCGCACCCCACCGGGCCGCGGGCCGGCGGCCGAACCCGGGCCGCCAGGCCGTGCGCCACCCTCCGGCGACGGGCCACCACCAGGCTGTGAGCCATCCGCCGGCCACGGACCACCGCCAGGCCCCCGGCCACCCACGGACCGCGAGCCACCGGAATCCGGGCCACCGGGCCGTGGCTCGCCGCCGGTATCCGGACCACCGCCGGCCTGTGGGCCGTGGTTCCGGAGGGTGGTGGGGGTGTCTGCCGTGCCGTGCGGGCCGCCGGGGTGTGGGGACGCGGCCGGAGCCGTGGGCGGCAGCGATGCACCCACCCCGGCCGAAGAGTCGACGTCCCTCACGCCGAGTCACCCTCACGCATCGGCACCCGCACGCCCCGCTCGTCGGCCACCGACTCCGCGATGTCGTACCCGGCGTCGACATGCCGGATGACCCCCATCCCGGGGTCGTTCGTCAGCACCCGCCGGATCTTCTCCCCCGCCGACGCGGTCCCGTCCGCCACCGTCACCTGCCCGGCGTGGATCGACCTCCCCATGCCCACGCCCCCACCGTGGTGGATGGACACCCACGACGCCCCGGAAGCCACATTGACCATGGCGTTCAGCAGCGGCCAGTCGGCGATGGCGTCGGACCCGTCCAGCATCGCCTCCGTCTCCCGGTAGGGCGACGCCACCGAACCGCAGTCGAGATGGTCCCGCCCGATGACGACCGGCGCGGCCAGCTCCCCGCTCGCGACCATGTCGTTGAACCGCTCGCCCGCCTTGTCGCGCTCGCCGTAGCCGAGCCAGCAGATCCGCGCCGGCAGGCCCTGGAAGTGGACCCGCTCCCCGGCCATCTTGATCCAGCGGGCCAGGGACTCGTTCTCCGGGAAGAGCTCGAGGATCGCCTTGTCGGTCTTGGCGATGTCGGCCGGGTCACCGGACAGCGCGGCCCAGCGGAACGGGCCCCTGCCCTCGCAGAACAGCGGCCGGATGTAGGCGGGCACAAACCCCGGGAAGGCGAACGCGCGCTCGTACCCGGCGAGTTGCGCCTCACCACGAATCGAGTTGCCGTAGTCGAACACCTCGGCACCGGCGTCCTGGAAGCCGACCATGGCCTCGACGTGCCGGGCCATGGACTCGCGGGCCCGGATGGTGAAGCCGGCCGGGTCCTTCGCGGCGGCGTCGGCCATGTCCTCGAAGGCGATGCCGGCCGGGAGGTACGCCAGGGGGTCGTGGGCGGAGGTCTGGTCGGTGACGATGTCGATGGGTGCGCCCATGGCGAGCAGCCGCGGGACCAGTTCGGCGGCGTTGCCGAGGACGCCGATGGACAGCGGCCGCCGCCGGTCCCGGGCCTCGACGGCCAGTTCCAGGGCGTGGTCGAGCGAGTCGGCCCGCACGTCCAGGTACCGGTGCTCGATGCGGCGCTCGATCGCGCGGGGGTCGCAGTCGACGCAGATCGCGACCCCGTCGTTCATCGTCACGGCGAGCGGCTGGGCCCCACCCATGCCGCCGAGCCCGGCGGTGAGGGTGATGGTTCCGGCGAGGGTGCCGCCGAACCTCTTCGCGGCGACGGCGGCGAAGGTCTCGTAGGTGCCCTGGAGGATTCCCTGGGTGCCGATGTAGATCCAGGATCCGGCGGTCATCTGCCCGTACATGGTCAGGCCGAGGGCCTCCAGGCGGCGGAACTCCTCCCAGGTGGCCCAGTCGCCGACGAGGTTGGAGTTGGCGATGAGGACGCGCGGGGCCCACTCGTGGGTCTGCATGACACCGACGGGGCGCCCGGACTGGACCAGCATCGTCTCGTCCTGCTTGAGGGTCCGCAGCGTGCGGACCATGGCGTCGAACGAACGCCAGTCGCGCGCCGCCTTGCCGGTGCCGCCGTAGACGACGAGCTTGTCGGGGTGCTCGGCCACCTCCGGGTCGAGGTTGTTCTGCAGCATCCGCAGGGCGGCCTCCTGCGGCCAGCCCAGGGCGCTCGGTGTGGTGCCGCGCGGCGCTCGGACAGGACGGGGTCCGGTTCCGGGTCCGGCCATGGTGTGCCTCCTGTGGGCTGCGGACGATTACTGCAGATATTCATATCCTCATGCGCTGAATAGAGCTAGTCAAGAAGGGGGGTGTGTCAGCACGTCCGTACGAGGGATGTTTGTCTGGATGGATGCGCGCCAACATGGAGAACACCGACGGGACGAGGGACGCGGTGGCTGACGAGAACCGCTTGACGGACGAGGTGGACCCACAGGGCACCGGGCGGGCGGCCCGGCGGGACGAGGCGGTGCGGGCCGCCGTGGAGCACGGGCTGCTCGACGCCGATGTCCCCTTGGTGGCACTGCTCGACGTCACCGGCATCCGGGAGTCGGCCGCCGGGCTGCGGGCGGCGTTCGACGCGGTGACGGCGCCCGGCACACCCGTGCTGCACGCGTTCGCGGTCAAGGCGAGCCCGCTGGTGCCGGTGCTGCGGCTGCTCCGCGAGGAAGGCATCGGCGCGGAGGTGGCGAGTCCCGGCGAGCTGGCGCTGGCGCGGGCGGCGGGGGTGGAGCCGGAGCGGACGGTCCTCGACTCCCCCGCCAAGACGCCCGCCGAACTGCGGGAGGCGCTGGCGCTGGGCATCGCGGTGAACGCGGACAACCCTCAGGAGCTGGGGCGTCTCGACGCCCTGATGGCCGGGTCCGGCTCCCGCTCTCCCGTCGGCATCCGGGTGAACCCGCAGGTCGGCGGCGGTTCCATCGAGGCGCTGTCCACGGCGACGGCGACCTCCAAGTTCGGGGTGGCGCTGCGCGACGAGGGAGCGCGGGAGTGGGTGGTGCGGGCCTGTCTCGACCGGCCGTGGCTGACCCGGCTGCACGCGCACTCCGGCTCTCAGGGCATCGCGCTGTCGATGATGGCGCGGGGCGTCTCGGAGACGTACGCCCTGGCGGAGGAGATCAACCGGCGTGTGGGACGGCAGCAGATCGAC
Source organism: Streptomyces sp. NPDC086080 (assembly GCF_044540255.1). NCBI lineage: Bacteria > Bacillati > Actinomycetota > Actinomycetes > Kitasatosporales > Streptomycetaceae > Streptomyces > Streptomyces sp. NPDC086080. The sequence continues at coordinate 62,848 of NZ_JBITRU010000027.1, read as the reverse complement.
ACCATCGACATCGGCGGCGGCCTGCCGGTGAACTTCGCGTCCGAGGCGAACAGCCCGACGTACGGGGAGTACGCGCGGGTGCTGAGCGAGACGGTGCCGGGACTGTTCGACGGGCGGTACGGGCTGGTCACCGAGTTCGGCCGGTCACTCCTGGCCAAGCACGGCACGGTGGTCGCGCGTGTGGAGTACGCCAAGAGCGCGGGCGGACGCCCGGTCGCGGTGACGCACGCGGGAGTGCAGGTGGCGGCGCGGACGGTGTACGCGCCGGAGTCGTGGCCGCTGAGGATCGCCGCGTACGACGCGAAGGGGCGGCGCAAGGAGGGGCCGGCGGTCGTGCAGGACGTGGCGGGGCCGGCCTGCTTCGCGGGCGACCTGCTCGCACAGGGGCAGGAACTGCCGCTGCTGGAACAGGGTGACTACGCGGCGGCGCTGGACACGGGCGCGTACTACTTCGCCCACCACTACGCGTACAACTCGCTTCCCCGCCCGGCCGTCTACGGCTTCGCCCCGGACGGCGCGGGCACCATCACCTTCGCCACGGTGCGCCGCGCCCAGACCATCGAGGAGATCGTCACCGAATCAGGCGCCCTCCACACCACCACCCTGACCTCCCTCCCCACCCCCTGACAACACCCCAGGCCCGCGGGGGCACTACGCAACCAACCCCGCCCCCACCCCCCAGGGGCGCGGGGAACTGCGCGACCAACCCCCACCCACCCGCACCACACCACAGCCCGTAACCACCTGAAGGGGCGCGGGGAACTGCGCAGTCCCCCACCCCGCCCCGCAGGGATCACGCCGAGGCGACAGCCCGCCGCCGCGCGCCCCCCGGCGCCGCATCCCCCGCCGCGATCCCCGTCGCACGGTACGCCTTGACCCGCTTCCCGGCCGGCCGCCCCACTCCCGCGCGCAGCCAGTCGACACGCACCCACAACAGCACCTCGCCGTCCTGCTCCAGCCGCCCGATCCACGCCGCCTTCAGCCACAGGCCCGCTCCGCAGCCGGCGAGCAGCAGACCGGCGGCCGCGGGGGCGGCGAGCGCCGATCCCAGTGCGGCGAGGAAGGCGAGCAGCAGCCACCAGCGGTGCCCCCGGCGCCAGTTGCGCACGGTCACCGCGCGGTCCTGGAGCACATCGTGCTTGCCCGCCCGCGCCGCCTGGCGGGCCAGCACGCGGTACCGCTCCCGTCCGCCGTACACCACGACGGCCGCCGCCACGAGGAACAGCGCCGCGCCCGCGAGAACACCGATCCGGCGCCCGGTCAGTCCCGGCACCAGCACCCCGACGCCCGCGGCGACGACTCCCAGCCACCACAGTGGCGCGGCCCCGGCCCGTACGACGACGGCCACCCGGGCCAGCCCTTGTCCTCCACGTGTCACGTCCGGCCTCCCGTCTCTCATGCCAATGGACAGGAGAGGTTAGCGACCCAGGGTGAGACAAGTCTGAGAAAGCGCGGCGGACGGCGCCCCCTCAGTCCACGAACAGCCCGCGCGCCGCCGCCTTCGCGTCGAACTCCTCCAGCCGCGCCTGCGCGTCGGGCAGGTCGTCGCACATCGCCTCCAGCAGTACCCGGCCCAGCAGCATCGGCGCGCACGCCGTGTCGAAGGCCAGCCCGGTGCCGACGGCGGCGGGCAGCAGCAGGTCGGACACCTTGGCGACCGGCGCGAATGGGGAGTCGGCGACGGTGACGACGGTCAGCCCCGTCTCCTTGGCGTGGACGAGGGCGTCGACGACCTCGCGGGGATGGCGGGGCAGCGCGAAGCAGAGCAGGGCGCTCGCCCCGGCCCGGGCGGCGGCGTCGATCCGGTCGTGGAGCATCGTGCCGCCCTCGTGGAGCAGCCGTACGTCCGGATGGACCTTGGCGGCGAAGTAGGCGAAGCCGTGCGCCTGGGCGGCGGCGGCCCGCAGCCCCAGCACGGGCAGGGGACGGCTGCCCGCGAGGACCCGCCCCGCCCGCCGCACGGGCCCGGGGTCGGCCAGTACCCCCGCCAGGTGCCGCAGGTTCTCGATCTCGGCCTCGACGGCCTGCTGGTACGCGTTGTACGAGCCGGTCTCCGGCGCGGGTTCGACGGGCGCGATCTCGCGCAGGTGCCGGCGCAGGGCGGGGTAGCCGTCGAATCCGAGGGCGACCGCGAATCTGGTGACGGACGGCTGGCTGACCCCGGCCAGCTCGGCCAGCTCCACGCTGGACAGGAACGGCACGTCGGCGGCCCTGCGCACCATGCTGTGCGCGATGCGCCGCTGGGTCGGCGTCAGCCGGTGCCCCTCGAAGAGCGCCTGGAGGCGCGCGGCAGGGCTCTCGGTGCCGCTCATGACGTGACGTCCCCCTAGGACCTCGGGCCCGCTCGGCCTATTCACCCATCACCACTTCTGCATGCCGTTATACAACCGCACGGGACATCGCGCCGAACACACGTCGTGAGTGAGGGCGGAGGGTGGAAATGAGAGTGTGAACTCCAACGCGATAGTGCACTTGATAGCGTGGACTCCTATATGAGAGCGGTCTGCATCGCTTCTTGGGGGTGAGGTCAGCGCTGCCGCGACGATTGGCGCTGGTCACGGTCCCTCATTCGGGAGAAGCCTTCGGGTCGTGGGTGGACCGGATGGCGCGGCTGAACCGCTGCCCGGCTGCGGAGGTGGCGGATCTGCTGGGTCTTCGGCTACGCGGAGCGTCTGCCGATGTGCGACCGCCGGTGTTCGGGGTGCGATCGGATGAATCGCTACGGCGGGCCTTGTACGCGACGACGGGCATTCCCGGCAGCCTGGTGGACGGCATGCATCTGTCCGTTTTCGAAGGCGGGCCGCTGAACGTGTCGGCGGTGCTCTCGGCAGGCAAGTCGCATCGGCCCGCGGCGGGCCGTGAGTGGGCGGAGGTGTACGGCAGCCGAGCGTGCCCGAGCTGTTTGCTGGTTTCGGGTGGGGTGTGGCGGCTGTGGTGGAAGCTGTCGTGCGCGGCGGTGTGCCCCGAGCACCCGGTGCTGCTACTGGATCGTTGTCCGTCGTGCGGCGGGGTGCTGCGATGGCCCGCCGCTTCCGGACACCGACGCCGTCCTCCACCGGCGCTGGCACGGCCATGGCGGGGCCCTGTGGTACCAGAACGATCCACTGCTGACGGCCGCTCTCATCAAGATCGCGACGGCGGGCGGCCTCGCCGAATCCAGGTACGCCCGCACACAGGCCGACGCGGCCTCGTGGTCCGCCGACGGCCTCTTTTCCCCGGGCACCGGTGTACCGCCGACCAACCGCTTCGGCGGTACGTGCCGCGCGATCGGCTGCGCGGCCTGGGTTCCGCCCGGCCAGAGCCACGTGGTGAAGACGCAGGTCATATGCCCCGCACACGCGGATCACGCCATCACGCCAGGAGCCGCAGACCTCATCCCCCGGCGTTTCACCTGAGCGGCGCTCGATGACGAAAGCCGTGGCCTGGCGGAACGGACCACGCGAACCTCGCGGTGGTGGGCGGGTCCATCAGCCAAGTGGCCCCGCCCCGGGCGTGTCCCACCGTACGGACCGGGCGGCGATGCGCACGAGGGCGGACACCGCGGCAGGCGTCCCGTTCGCCAGCGTCCACGGCAGCTGCGGCTGCCACGACTGCCCCAGCGTCTCGTGCACGGCATCGATGACAATGCTCTCCATCCGGTCCAGCAGACCAGCCAACGTCTTGCGGTGCGTGACGTCGCGGATGATCAGGACGAGCTGCTGCAGCAGCTCGCGCGACGTCTCGTTGTGCAAGACATCGGCGGGGGTCAGCAGCGCATGGACGCGGCGCTGGACGTGAACGGCCTCCTCGTCGCCCACCGGGAGCGCCGGCATCTCCGCCACCGGGAACCCGCACACCCTCGCCCCAAGGCGCCGTGCGCCGCGGCCGTTCCGTGCCGCCGGACGCACGCAGTGCGTCCCTGTCCGGCGCCGGTAGCCTCCCGCCGCCAGTACAGCCTGAGGCCGCAGCGCGGACAGCGGTCCACCAGACACACCAGGTGGTCCGCGCACAAGAAGGTCCACCTCAGCCGCCAGCTGAGCAGCCACCGGCCGCCCGACGCCTCGACGCACAGCGGGCACGCGGCCGAGTGATCGCGGCGCAGCCACGGCTGGGTCACGCGGGCACCCTGACCGACGCGCCCGTTGTCCTCAACGAGCTGCGGCAGCGCCGTCGGCGCGTAGTAGCCGAGCAGCATCCGCTCCACCTGCGCCGGCCTCAGCCCCGTACGCCGCCGCAGTCCCTCCAACTGCTCCTGGCTCAAATGGAACTGGTGGGTACTGAAACTCGCGCTGCCCGGCAGTCCCAGGGTCCGCAGGGCCCTCGCCCGCGACACCCGCAAACTCGCCGCGACCGTATCGACCCAGCTGACGAACGCCTCCCCAGGAAACGGGGCCGGAACCACCCCGAGCCGCCGGACCGGCTCCTCCTCAGCCACAGCCCGTCCCTCCCCGTCCCTCTTCCCCGGCCACGCTCTCCACGAGGGGGCGCGCCGGGCTCAGCCCCAGCCCCCGGGAAGCCCCGGGACAGATCCAGGACTGCGGATTCCCCGGCCACACCCGGTGCAGGGCGGAACCGCAGCCAGAGCACTGCGAGATCAGGTACCTCTGGTGCCGTACGCATGCGAACGACCAGACGAGCCGCCATTTCAGGAGCCAGCGGCCACCGTTCTCCCGCAGGCACGACGGGCAGGCGTTGGACTGCTTGGGCAGCACCGTCCGCAGCCGGTACCGCCACGCGGCCCAGGCCCCGCACTCCTTCGCGTCGTCCGGCGGCAGCGGCTCCAGCGCACTGCCCGCGTAGTGGGCGAGCGTCATGCTTCGCAGCCGCTGCCCTGTCACCCCGGTGCTCTGGCTCACCGCACGCACGACGGCGTCGCTGACGCGGTAGCCGAACACGGCCGACACCGTGCTTGAGCTGATCAGACCGGCCATGCGCAGCGCCTCGGTCCGGGAGACCTGGTTGAGCCGCGCGAGCGCGTCCCCCCAGCTCAGCAGAGACGCACCGGGACAGGGATCGGGTACGAGCGCGAGCCTGCGTGGACTCATGCCCCAGGCTCCCGCCGGGGCGTCGCGAATCCGAGCAGAGGGCCTGAAGTGACACCCAGCCCCCTGAGCCAGCTCGACGGCTGCGGTCGCAGACGGCGACTGAGTCGGCTGGGATAGCTGAAGGGAGATCTGTCAGATGGCACGCAGCCGCACATGGGCGTTGCGGACCAGGTCGGCGAAGGCATCCGGGTCCTGCAGCGGGAAGAGATGGCCGCCGGGGGCGTGTGCGAGGTGGGCGGGCGTGCCGGCGCCGCGAACGGCCCTGAGGAACGCCTGTTCCTCCAGGCGGAAGAGAAGGTCACAGCGCCCGTTGACGAACCGGGTTGGAGTCCGCAGTCGGGCGGCCAGGCTCAGGAAGTCCACGCGGCGCAGCTCCTGGACAGTCTCACCGAAGGCGTGCTGGGCGAAGCCGCCGGCGATGACGGCTTCGGCGCACTCGGGGGTGGCGTGGCGGCGGAAGAGGCGGGCGTTCACTGCGGCACTGCGCACCTCGCTGCGGCGCTCGTCGATGCGTGCGGCGGCAGTGTAGGCGAGCGCCTTCAAGCCGCGCGCCCGCGTGGTCGAGCCGCACACCAGCAGTCCGCGCACGTGGTCGGGGTGGGCCGCCGCATGGGCCATGGCCACGAAGCCGCCCAGGGACATGCCGACGACCAGGGGCCGTCGGCCCGTCGCCGTGTGTGCCTCGGTGACCGCGGCGTCGAGTGCCTCGACGGCCGCGGCGAGCGTGAACGCCCTGCCGTGCAGGGTGCCGTGGCCGGGCAGGTCCGGGGCGCTCACCCGGAAGTCGGGCGCGAGCCGCCGGGCATGCGGGAGCCACATGGACGAGGACACGCGGATGCCGTGCACCATCACCACGGCGGCGGCCGTCTCACGACTGTCGAAAACGCGCAGTCCCGGCAGGCTCATGCCACACTCCGCACAGCCTGCTGCGCGCAAAGCCGTGCCGTGGCGCGCCGGAGCAGCGCTGTCCCCCGGTCGAGTTGCTCACGGGCGCCGACGTACTGGGGAGCCCCCAGTGATCGTGCGGCCCGCTCGGTCAGGAAGCAGCCGGGGACGATGGCGGTCGCCCCCATGGAACGGAGCACCGTGCGCAGCGCTTCGTGGAGCAGCGTGCCGTGGCTGGCCATGTGCCCGGTCGCCAGCGGCAGAACGGCCTTGCCCACAAGACCGCGCCGGGGCAGCACATCGAGGAAGGCCTTGAGCAGGCCGGAGTACGAGGCCTTGTACACGGGGGTGGCGATGACGACGCCGTCGGCCTCGGCGAGCAGTTCCGCCGCCGCGGTCAGCCGGGGATGACCGGCGTCGCCGCGCAGCAGGGCGTCGGCGGGCAGGTCCCGCACGGCGAGGTGACGGGTCTCGTGGCCGTCGCCCGCCAGACGGGGCACGACCTGGGTGAACAGGACCTGTTCGGTGCAGGAGTCCGGCGAGGTACTGCCGGAGACGGTCAGAAACGTGGCCATGGCTGGTCTCACCTCACGACGACGGACGGGGGGAGCGGCTCCGGTGTGGGATGTGCTGCGGGACGGGGCGTCAGTTCGTGCTCGTGGGCGCGCCGGTAGCCGCGCCGGTCGTAGAAGTGCGAGCCCAGCAGCCCCAGCAGGACGGAGCCGAGCGCGTACGCTCCCAGGGCCAGCCACGCGGTGGTCACCTGTGAGGCGTCACCGCCGTAGAACAGCAGGGACCGGATGCCTTCGACGACATGGTGGGCCGGCAGGAGCTGTCCGAGCGCGTTCAGGCCGGCCGGCAGGGCCTCGGGCGGGATGGCGCCGCCCGACAGAGGAATGCCGATCAGGGTGACCACGAGGAGGGCGAGGATCTGGCCGGGGGCGCCGAGTACCGCGAACAGGGCGAGGTCAGCAGCGTGACGGCGGCGCAGGCAAGGCCGCAGAAGGCCACCAGCCGGCCGGGGGCCTGGGCGCCGAGGTCGATGCTGACGAGGCCCACCTCGGCGACCACCGCTCCGGCGGCGAATCCCATGACGGTGCCGATGACCGCCTTGGCGAGGAACGTCGAGGAGCGGGCGATCCCGACGACCGGCTTCAGCAGCCGGCGAGGGCCGATCTCCAGGGGGAGGTAGCCGAGCCGGGCATCGACGAGCATCGTCAGCAGGCTGGCCGGCAGGAGCCCGGAGATGAGCAGTGCGACGGCGAGGTAGAGCGGGACGGTGCCACCGGAGGACGCCGAGCCGGTGTCTGCGGGCTGCTGCTGCGCCGTGACCTGGACGGGGTCGTGGAGGAGGGCGAGGAAGCCGGGGGTGGCGGCCGCGCTCTGGGGCTGAGCGCCGGCGCGGGTGGGGTCGGCGGCGCGGCCTGCGGTGGCCGTGGGGTCGGCGGTGGCCTTCTGCGCCGCCTTGGCGCGGGCGATGAGCTGGGAGCCCAGCTGGGCGGAGGCCTTCGCCGCGGTCTGGCGTACGGCCTTGTCCGCCATCGAGGCCGCCATGCCGCCCACTCCCCGGTGGGTCAGTACGGCCAGCGCGGGACGTTCGGCGGAGCTGCCCGCGGTCAGCAGGGAGAGCGACTTCTCGGTGAAGTCGCGGGGGACCTCCAGTACGGCGTAGGCGTCCTGGTCGGCCAACGCCCGCTCGGCGTCCGCCCGGTCGGCCACGACGGTCCACTCCACCCGGTCGTCCCGCGCGGCGGCGCGGGTGATGCCCCGCACCAGCTGCGCCCCGAGGTCGACCTTCGTGCCGTCCGCCGCCGTGACGCCCTCGTCCTCGGAGACGAGGATCAGGGGCAGCCGGTGCAGATGACCCTCGGGGTCGGTGGCCGGGGCCAGATAGCTGAAGGTGCTCAGGGCGGCCAGCACACAGCCCACCACCACGACCAGCCAGGCGCGTGGCTGCTTCCAGACGTTGCTGGCTCGCACGGCGGCATCCTCTTTCGTGTTCGGGCTTGTCGTCATCACTGCGTCATCGCACCGCCGTCGCACGGTCGGTCCGCCGAGTGAGTCCCAGCCGGCCGCGCAGCGTACGGCGGACGCGTTCGGCCCGCGGCGGCAGCACTCCGCGCTCACGCAGCAGGGGCAGCGTCACGCGGGCGAAGATCTCCAGCGAGGCGGGCCCCGCGGGGAAGTCCAGCAGCAGGCCGTGCGGCCGCTCGGTGCGGACCAGCTTCTCCAGGAGGCCGGCGCTGTCCTCGGCGCTCTCCTCGGGGCGCGCGGACGGTGTCGGGGGCAGGGTCACGGGCGTCAGACGCGGCAAGGGCGCCCCGCTGTCCTCGACGGCCACGTGCCAGTCGGCGGCCGACGGCGACCACGAGGTCAGGACGACCGGCTGCTGCTCCGGGGTGCCCTCGAAGCTCTGCCGTACGGCCGCCAGGTACGCCTCGGCGTCCGGCGTACCGGCATCGTCCAGCAGGAGCCCGGCGCGGCCCTCGGAGACGAGGTCGAGCGTGGCAAGCTCACGGGCAAGGTGATCCGGTACGCAGGAGGCCGGAGACACCTCGGCGACCAGGCCGAGTGCGACGGTACGGGCGGCGACGTCGGCGAGGACGCCGACGGGCTCGACGGTGGGCCGGCCCGCCGGGTCGCTCCCGCGGAGGACCAGCGCGTCGACGCCGGCCCGGTCCGCGGTGACTGCGGCGTCGGCCAGCGCCCTGAGGCTCGCGCGTGCCGGCCGGTCCGGTGCCACGGTGGCGGACAGGGCCGCGAACAGCCGTACGGCAGAGGGGCGTCGGTCAGGCATGGACGCCTCCCGGGGCGAGTGTGGGGTCCGGCAGGCCGAGGGTGCCGCGCAGGTCCCGGCCGTCATAGGCGTTCGGGAACAAGCTGCGGCGCCACAGTTCGGGGACGACGTGGTCGACGAAGTCGACGAGCGGGCCGGTCTGCCCGGGGAAGGAGAGCAGGAAGCCGTCGGCCGCGCGCTCCTCGTACCAGCGCTGCATGTGGTCCGCGAGGTGCGCGGGGGTGTCCGTCCTCGACGGAGTCAACGCCGGCCAGATCAGTACGTGTTCGGGGTTCCGGCCCGCCTCGCGGACGCCGTCGGCGATCTCGGCGTAGCGGCGGCGGGCCGAGGGCAGGTCGGGCGGGGAGGTGAGGACGACGTCGGCGTACCGGGCGGTGAAGGTGTCCCCGGCGGTGGGATCGTCGGTACGGAAGAGCACCAGCTGCCGCTGTACGGGCGGTGCGATGCCGGGCGTGCCGTCGCGGTGGGCGGCGTCCCACAGTCGCAGCGTCTCGTCCACGGCCGTCCCCGCCGGACCCGTGATGTGCCAGCCGGCCCGGCCCGACGAGAGGACGTCCAGCGAGACGTGTCGACGGACCAGTCGGTGCGGGTCCCAGCCGCTCGGCGAGCCCGTAGCGACGAGCCCGATGTGTTCGGTGGCCCCCGACAGTCCGGACAGCAGGGTCACCGGGTCCGGCGCTTCGGGCGCGCGTGGTGCCGGGGCGAGGATCGCGTCGACGCGGCCTCGCTCCAGCTCCATGGCCAGGAACTCCTGGAACGGATAGTCGAGTCGGCCGGGCAGCAGGACGCCCAGCGTCAGACGCCCGGGCGGTGCGTGCAGCATGGCGGTGTCCCCTCGTTCAGCTCGTCTCGTACATGTCGTGGGCCGGGGTGGTGACCGGCGTGCGTCCCGCGGCGACCGACCGCACGAGTTCGCCCAGGAAGCGGGGCACGCTGTCGCTTTGCCAGGGGAAGAAGTGGTCGCCGGGCAGCACCCTGAGGCCTCTCCACAGCCGCGCGTGCCGCTGCCAGCCGGCCACCTCGTGCGGCGGGTGGACCGGGTCCTGGCCCCCGGCGAGTGCGTACAGCGGTACGGGGACCTCGCGGACTTCCGTCCGCCGGGCACGGCCCAGCAGACGGAAGTCCGCCTGAAGCGGGCGCAGCACCAGCGCCCGCATCCCGGGATCGGCAAGCACGGGGGAGGGAGTGGAACCCAGGCCTGCCACATGGTCCACGAGCGCCTCCGGATCCTCGGCGAGGGCGCGACTGGCCGCCGAGTCGAGGAGGTCGGGCGGGCCCATCGCGGAGACGACGAGCGCCTGCGGGGGAGTGCCCAGCCGGTCCAGCGCATCGCACAGCTCGTACGCCAGCAGGCCGCCCATGCTGTGCCCGAACACCACCAGCGGGGCCGACGGATCGCCGAGCCGCGGCAGCAGATCCGCGACGGCGTCCTCTGCGCGGTCCAGGGGCCGTTCGGGCAGTCGGCGGCCGTGCCCGGGCAGTTCCGGGGCGATCAGCTCGCCGCCCTCAGGCAGGGCGGACGCCCAGGGCCGGTAGACGTCGGCGCCGCCACCGGCGTAGGGCAGGCAGACGAGTCGGATGGTCGGATTCATGCGGTTCCCCCTGGGCGCTGAGCCGGACGCACGCGCACCGCCGTCACAGCAAATGCAACGCAACGGTGCGTTGCAATCCTAGAGTCCGGATAAGATCGATGCAACACAACGTTGCGTTGGCCTCTTGGGGCCGGTGTGGAGGCGACAGTGGTGGACAGCGTTACGACGCAGGTGCGGGCCGGGGAGCGGAGCGGCCCTCGCCGCAAGGAGGAGATCTTCGCGGCCAGTCTGGAGCTGCTGGCCGGGCAGGGATACGACGCCTTCACCGTCGAAGGGGTGGCTCAGCGGTCCGGCGTCAACAAGACCACCATCTACCGCTGGTGGCCGTCCAAGTCCGAGCTCCTGCGCGACGCCCTGCTGCACTCCGGGACGCTCGCCTTCGACTTGCCCGACACGGGGAGCCTGACCGGTGACCTGACCGAACTGGCCGCCCGGGTCGAGGGGTTGCTCGCCGAGCCGGAGACGCGGGTGGTGGTGGAGGCGGCACTGGTCGGCGCCGTACGCCATCCGGCCATGCGCGAGCTGGTGACCCAGTTTCTGGAGGACCGGCTCGGGCGCCACCAGCCGCTGTTCACCCGGGCCGTGGAGCGGGGCGAGCTGCCCGCCGACCTCGATCCGGCCCTGCTGGTCGACGCGGTGGCCGGTGCCCTGTGGATCCGGCTGCTGGTACGGCGAAGGCCGGTGTCGGACGCCTTCACCGGGCAGCTGGTCGCGCTGCTCGCCGACGGGATCAGCGCGGCGCGGGAGCGGGCCGGGCGACGGCGCGGGTGACCTCGTCGAGGTGGGCGAGGACCTCACGGTAGGAGCGGGCGGCGCCGACCTCGTAGTAGGGCAGGCCGATCTCGGCGCAGTACTCCCTGACCAGCGGTCGGCAGCGACGCAGATGCGGCCGGGGCATGGTGGGGAACAGGTGGTGCTCGATCTGGTAGTTGAGGCCGCCATAGAAGAAGTCGTGCAGGCGGGAGCTCAGGATGTTGCGGGAGGTCAGCACCTGGCGGGCGAGCCAGTCGGGTTCCTCGCCGTCATGAACCGGCAGACCCTTGTGGTTGGGGGCGAAGACACAGCCCAGGTAGACGCCGAACAGGCCCTGGTGCACCACTACGAACAGCACGGCCGGCAGCGGGGAGAGGGTGGTGAGAACCACCGTGCCGTAGGCGATCGCGTGCACCGCGAGCAGGGCGAGTTCCAGCCGCGGGCGGCGCACCACCCCGCGCCGGATGGCGATGATCGAGCCGATGCGCAGGCCGAGCGACTCCAGGCACAGCAGCGGGAAGAACAGGCGGGCCTGGTGGCGGATGACGAAGGCCCGCAGGCGGGAGACGCCCTCGGCCTGGCGCGGGGAGAAGGCGACCACCCGGCGCAGGATGTCCGGGTCGAGGTCCAGGTGGTTGGGGTGGTTGTGGTGGCGGGTGTGGTGGTTCATCCACCAGCCGTAGCTGAAGCCGAGGGCGAGATTGCCGTGCAGCAGTCCGAGGATCTCCATGGCCCGCCTGCTGTGGGTGACCTGGGCATGGCCCACGTCGTGGCCGAGCAGTCCGGTCTGGCCGTAGGCGAAGGCGAGCAGGGCGGCGCAGGCGAGCTGCCACCAGGAGTCGCCGACCAGGGCGAAAACGGTCCAGGAGCCGGCCAGCAGGGCCGTGTTCGTGGCGAACTTGGCCGCGTAGTAGCCCCGGCAGGGGGTGAGCAGACCGGCGGTGCGTATGCGTTCCTTGAGCGGTGCGAAGGACCGTCCGTCCGTCGTGAGGTTCATGAGCCGTGCTGCCTCTCTGTCGGTCTGTCGGTCGGTCAGGCCGCGAGGGCCTGCTGCAGCCGGCGCAGCGTGGTGCGCATGCCGGCCCGGTTGGCGGCCGCGCGAGCCTCGGGGCGGGTGCCGGTGAACACCAGGCCGAGCAGTTCCGTGACGCGAGCGCCGGGACCGCTGCGCAGGTCCTGCCAGTACTCGGTGACGCGGGTCCCCTCGCCGTCCGGCTCCAGCCGGTAGCCCCACAGGGCCACGGGCAGGCCGAAGGTGCTGACCCGGAACGCGAACTCGTGGGGCGCGTCGGCCACGGTGACCCGGCAGGTCGTGAACCACACCAGAGGGCCCTTGCGGTTGAACCCCACGAATCCGGTCCCCTCGCGCGCCGTCGTGCCGCGATACCATACGTAGAAGCATTCCGGGCTCCACTTTCCCATGTTCCGAAGAGGGGACAGGGCTGCGTAGACCTTCGTGCGGGGTGCGTTGACGACGATGCTCTCCTGGACTTTCCACAGGCGTTCCACAGAGTTCTCCCGGGTGGTTCTGAATTTCATTCAAGGAAAGGGGAGGCCGGGCCGGACCCGGCGGACTGTAGTGGCATACCGGCCGGTAATGCAACGGTTCAAGCGGAGCTCCCGGCTCCCCTTCTCGCGGGTAATCGAAAGCCCAGCCATTAACCAGGAAGTCACTTGACGCGATCGGGTCGCGACCATAGCTTAGAACGAGTCGGATCGTTCTAGGTTTCGGTCCAGGTGGTCGCCACCTGGCCGTTCTTGCACGTCAGAGACGTACCCACGGGGGGGGTGCGTCCTGGTCGGCGCGTGTCGACCTGTGACGCGTTCCCTCGTGGTCGAACCAGGGGGATACATGAACAAGATCGCGAACGCGGTCGGCAATGCACTCTGTGACATCGCGTCCGTCCTTCAGTTGCTCTGGAACAGCTGGGACCGAGCCGGCCGATGAGCGAATTCCGTGCCGAGTGCGCGGAACGCGATCCAGGACCTCTCTCTCATACGCCCGAAGGGTCGGCAACGGCGCCGCCGCGGGAACTCACGACCGTGTTCGGAATTCTCCACATGGTTGTCCGAGAGATGGAATTGCACATTCCGCGACCGAGTTTATCCATGCCTTCCTACGGCCTTCGAAAAGGTGGATGAGAGTGAGTCTCCTCATACAGAAATGCGCCTCCTACACACGGGCGCGTGACGCCAGGAACGCCGGCCTCTACCCCTACTTCCTCAACTTCGACGCGCGGGACGCGGGCGTCGCCCGCATGGTCGGCGGGCGTGAGGTCGTCATGTGTGGCTCCAACGACTACCTGGGGCTCAGCACCGACCCGCGGGTCGTCGCGGCCGCCGCCGAGGCCTCGGCCCGGTACGGTGCCGGGTGCACCGGCTCGCGCTTCCTCAACGGCAACCTCGACCTGCACGACCGCCTGGAGCGGGAGCTCGCCGACTTCTTCGGCAAGCCCGCCGCGCTGGTGCTGACCACCGGTTACCAGGCCAGCCTCGGGGCCGTTGCCGGGCTGTGCGGACCGGGCGACCTGATCCTCATCGACAAGGAGGCCCACGCCTCCCTGATCGATGCCGCCCGGCTCAGCCGCGCCAAGATCCAGTGGTTCGCGCACAACGACACCGCCGACCTCGCCGACAAGCTGCGGCGCACCGGTCACCGCGGCGGGGTGCTCGTCGTGGTCGACGGTGTCTACAGCATGGAGGGCGATCTGTGCCCGCTGCCCGAACTCGTCGACATCTGCGAGGAGTTCGGAGCCACCCTGCTCGTCGACGACGCCCATGGCGCCGGTGTGCTCGACAAGGGTCGCGGCACGTGCTCCCACTTCGGTCTCACCGACGAGGTCCCGCTGATCACGCTCACCTTCTCCAAGGCCTTCGGCTCCATCGGCGGTGCGATCCTGGGCGACGAGGAGGTCATCGACTACCTCCGCCACAACGCACGCGCGCTGATGTTCTCCGCGAGCGCCAGTCCCGCCAACACCGCCGCCGCGCTGGAGTCCCTCCGCATCCTGCGCGACGAGCCCTGGCGGTGCACGGCGGTCGCCGACAACGCCGCGTACATGCGCCGCGAGCTGACCGCGCTGGGCTACCGGGTCGGGGCGAGCGCCACCCCCATCGTGCCCGTGGACACCGGCGACGACCTGGCCACGCTGCACGCCTGGAACCTGCTGATCGAAGAGGGGGTGTACGTCAACGCCGTGCTGCCCCCGGCCGCCTCACCCCGGCTGCGCACCAGCTACACGGCCGTGCAGACGCGGGAGCACCTCGACCGCGCGGTGGCCGGCTTCGCGGCGGTGCGGGAGCGGGCGTTGGGGTTGTCCGTGGCGGCCTGAGGGTGTTCGGCGGGGTGAGGTTGTCGGGCAGGGGTGAGGTTGTCGGCCGGGCTGGGCTTGTCCGGCAGGGCTGGGTCTGCTCACCGGAGCTGGGTGTCACCTGCTGCGGCTGGGTCTGCTTGCCGGGGGCCGTTGCGCCCGCTGGGGCCAGGTGTTCCTGTCGCGGGCCGTCCCGGCCGGCCAGGGCTGGGCGTGTCCGCCACGGCTGTCCGCCCTCCGCGGTCCGAACTCGCCTGGACGGCTGAACAGCCCCACAACCGCAGCGCCCGCACAGCCGAACCGCCACCACAACTGCTCCGCGTGCAACAACTCCGGCGACTGTAAGTCGGGTTGCGTGCCGTGACTTGTCCGTCCGGTAGCCGGGTTGCGTGGCGTGACTCGTCTGCCCGTAACCCGAGTTGTGGACCGCAACCAATCCGCCCCACCACTCCGGAGCGCACGCCACAAGCGTCCCGTCAACCACAAACGTCCCAACCGCCACGACTGGGAGTCACCGCCATGCCCACCGCCCTCGTCACCGGAGCCACCGCCGGACTGGGCAGCGCCTTTGCCCGTCATCTCGCGGCGCGCGGCTACGACCTCGTTCTCGTGGCACGTTCCGAGACCGATCTCAAGGAACGTGCCGAACACCTGCGCGAGCAGGGAGTCGACGTCGAGACCATCCCGGCCGACCTGACCACCGACGAGGGCTGCGGCGCGGTCACCGAGCGCCTCAGGGCCGCGCCCGCCGTCGATCTGCTCGTCAACAACGCCGGCATCGGCTACGAACGGCCCTTCCTCGCCACCGGCATCGCCGCCGAGGAGCGCCTGCTCGACCTCAACGTCCGCGCCGTCCTGCGGCTGACGGACGCCGCCCTGACCGTGATGACCGAGCGCCGCGCCGGAGCCATCCTCAACGTGGCCAGCGTCGCCGGACTCGGCCCGGCCTGGCTCAGCTCCACCTACCCGGCCAGCAAGGCGTGGATCATCGCCTTCACCGAGTCCCTCGCCTCCTCGCACCAGGTCACCTCGGCCGGAGTGCGCATGACGGCCCTGCTGCCCGGCTACACCCGGACGGAGTTCCACCAGCGCGCGGGAATCCCCACCAGCTTCCCGCCGCCCTGGTTGTGGCTGAGCGCCGACGCCGTGGTCCATACCGCCCTGGAAGACCTCGAGAAGGGCAGGGTCGTCAGCATCCCCAGCCTCCGCTACAAGATCGCCGCGTGGGGCCTGCGTCATCTGCCGCGCAGCCTCGCGCGCACCGTCGCCTGGGACATCAGCAAGCCGGCTCACTGACCGGCCCGCGCACAACTCAACGACGAAGAGACGGACGAAGAGAGACCCGCATGACTGAGTGCCGCTCGGCACGGCCGGCCACTCCGGCGCAGCTGAAGCTCTACACCCATACCCAGCTCTTCACCAACAACGCGGCCTTCAACCTCGCCGGTGCCTACCGGATCACCGGCGACGTCGACACCGACCGGCTGCGCATCGCCCTCGCCCGGCTCGGCCGTGGTATCCGCGCCTTCAACACCGTCTTCGAACAGCGGGGCAGGCAGGTCCTCGCCGTACACCGGCCCGGACCCGAGCCCCGTGCCGAGGACATCCCGCTGATCAGGCTCAGCGGCGACCAGCGCGAGGAGGTCGCCCGGCGCCTGGCCGAGCGCGCCGACACCCCGCTGCCGCCGGACGCCCCCGAGCAGTACCACTTCACGCTCTACCAGGACGACCACGCCGTCTACGCGGCCCTGCTGTTCTCGCACATCGTTCTGGACGGCTACTCCTACTTCAACTTCGTCGCGGAACTGGAGCGCCTCTACGCCGACCCGGACGCCGAACTCTCCCCGGCCACCCAGGACGACCCCTCCGACCTGGTCGCCCCGCTCCCGCCACGCCCCGACGCGGTGGCCTTCTTCCGCAAGCAGCTGGAGCACCTCACCACCTTCGGCGACGACCGTCTCCAGGGCCGCCGCGCCCCCGACGGAGGCCTGCTCGGCGAGGAGCGGCGCCTGCGTCTGGACGCCGCCACCAGCGACCGCATCCGGCAGCAGGCCAAGGACCTCGGATGCACGCCCTTCTCCTACTTCCTCGCCGCCTACCTGGTGACCTACGCCCGCTGCACCGGCGGCCGCCGGCTGGTCACCGGGCTGCCGCTGGCGGGCCGGCGCGGACTGCGCCAGAAGCAGGCGTACGGCTACTTCGTGAACACCCTCCCGCTGGCCGTCGACCTCACCGAGCACGACACCTTCGCCGACCTGTGCCGCTCCGTGCAGGCCACGACGACCGGCATGCTGCGCCACCAGAACTTCGACCTCGCCGCCGCGGCCCGTGAGGTCTGCCCCCGGGCAGTCGGCGGCATCCTCAGCACCGACAGCACCTTCACCTACTACAAGGAGCCCCTCCAGCTGCGCCTGGCGGGCTGCGAGGTGGAGTGGCTCATCCAGCCCCGGCGACTGGTCAAGTACCCGCTGTCCATGAACGTGGAGGACTTCGGTTCCTCCTTCACCGTCAACGTCGAGTGCTCGCACGAGCAGTGGGCCACCGACCCGCTGTCCGTGATGCGCACCGTCCTCGACAGCGTCCGGGACGATCCCGCCATCGCCGTCACCGACATCCCGGCGCTCTCCCCGCCGGCCGAGGCCGAGCTCGACTACCTGGTCAACCCGTACGCGGCCCGCCCGGCGTACGCGGTCGACCGGTCGCTGGACGCCTGGTTCACCAAGGTCGCGCGGCGGCTTCCCGGCCGCACGGCCGTCACCGCGGGCGAGGACCGGCTGACGTACGCCGAACTCCACGAGCTGTCCGACCGGATCGCCGCCCGGCTCGTCCGGGAGGTGCCCGGACCGCACGTCGGCATCGCCATGCGCCGGGGCACCGCGCTGGTCGCCGCGATCCTCGGCGTCCTCAAGGCCCGCAAGGCCTACGTACCGCTGGATCCGGGCTCGCCCGCCGCGCGCATCGAACAGATCCTGCACAGCTTCCCCGACGGCCTGCCCGTCATCGAGGACGAGGCGCCCTGGCAGGACCTCGGCACCACGTCCCTCCACGCCGGCGACCTCCTCGCCCCCGGCCCCGCCGGACCCGTGCCGCGGCAGCCGGCGGACCCGGACGCCGACGCGTACGTCATCTTCACGTCCGGATCCACCGGCCGCCCCAAGGGCGTCCAGGTGACCCATCGCAACGTGATGCGGCTGATGCGCTCGACCGAGGAGCACTTCGGCTTCGGGCCGTGTGACGTGTGGAGCCTGTTCCACTCGTACGCCTTCGACTTCTCCGTCTGGGAGATCTTCGGGGCGCTGCTGTACGGCGGACGCCTGGCCGTCGTCCCCGAGACCGTCGCCAAGTCGCCCGACTCCTTCCGCGACTTCCTCGTGTGTGAGCAGGTCACCGTCCTCAATCAGACGCCGTCCGCCTTCGGCCAGCTCCTGAAGGTGCTGCGCCCCGAGGACCGTGACGCCCTCGCCCTGCGGTACGTCGTCTTCGGCGGCGAGGCGCTGCGGTACGCGGCCCCGCAGCCCTGGTTCGAGCTCATGGGTCGCCGCACCCGGCTGATCAACATGTACGGCATCACCGAGACGACCGTGCACGTCACCTACCACCCGGTCACCGAGCAGGACGCGCAGTACGAGACGGCCTCCGCCATCGGACGGCCGCTGTCCGACCTGACGGTGCGGGTCGTCGACGAGGACGGACACCTCTGCCCGCCGGGCGTGCCGGGCGAGATGATCGTCGGCGGCGCTGGTGTCACCCGCGGCTACCTGGCCCGCCCCGAGCTGACCGCCGAGCGCTTCCCGGTGCACGACGGCGCGGTCGTCTACCGCTCCGGGGACCTCGGCCTGGTCCGCCCCGACGGCACCCTGGTGCATCTCGGGCGCATCGACAAGCAGGTCCAACTGCGGGGCTTCCGCATCGAGTTGGGCGAGGTCGAATCGGCGCTGCTGTCGCTGCCCGGCGCCCAGGAGTGCGCAGTGCGTCTCGACGAACGGGACGCGGACCATCCAGCGCTCGTCGCCTTCCTCGCCGGCCGCGGGCTGCCCGGCGACGCCGAGGTGCGCTCCGTACTGCGCCGGCTGCTGCCGCCGTACATGATGCCGTCGCGCATCGTCCGGGTGGACGCGCTGCCGCTGACCGTCAACGGCAAGGTCGATGAACGGGCCCTGCCCTGGCCGCCATCGGCCACCGACACCGTGCCGCGGCCGGCCGCGGCTGACTCCGCCTCCACCGCCGATTCCGCCTCCACCGTCGACGCCGTCGAGGACGTCTGGCGCAGCGTGCTGCCGGCGGCGAGGTTCGGGCCCGACGACAACTTCTTCGACATCGGCGGCTCGTCCATGCACGTCGTCGAGGTGCACCGGCGGCTGCAGGAGCGGCTCGGTGTCGACGGCCTGGAAATGATCGAGCTCTTCACGCACACCACGACGCGGCAGCTCGCCGCCCACATAGACGCCATACGGGGGACCACTCATGCCTGACCAGCCCGATCCGCTCACCGCACCGCTCACCGGCCCGATCGCCGTCGTCGGCATGGCCGGCCGGTTCCCGGGCGCCGCGAGCGTGCCCGAACTGTGGGAGCTGCTCCTGTCCGGACACGAGGCCGTACGGCGCTTCTCCGCCGAGGAGATGGCGGCCGCCGGAGTGAGCCCGGCGGACATGGACGCACCCACCCGCGTGCCCTACGGCGCCGACCTCGCCGACGCCGACCTGTTCGACGCGGACTTCTTCGGCGTCACCCCGCGCGACGCCCGCCTGATGGACCCGCAGCACCGGGTGTTCCTCACCTGCGCCTGGGAGGCCGCCGAGGACGCGGGCCTGGTCACCGGGGGCGCGGCGAACGTGGCCGTGTACGCGGCCGGGAGCCTGTCCACGTACCTGCTCTTCAACGTCCTGCGCTCGGCCGAGCACGCGGACGGCACGATGACGTACCCCGTCCTGCTCGGCAACGACAAGGACTTCCTCGCCACCCGCGTCGCCTACAAGCTCGGCCTGCGCGGCCCCGCGATGACCGTGCAGACGGCCTGCTCCAGCTCCCTGACCGCCGTGCACCTGGCCTGCCGGGCCCTGAACGACGGCGAGGTGGATGCGGCGCTGGCGGGGGGCGTGAGCATCTCCTTCCCGCAGACCGCCGGTTACGACTATCAGGAGGGCGGCATCCTCTCCCGCGACGGGCACTGCCGGGTCTTCGACGCGGAGTCGTCCGGCACGATCAAGGGCAACGGCTGCGGGGTCGTCGTCCTCAAGCGGCTGGCCGACGCCCACCGTGACGGCGACCGGGTCTACGCCGTCATCCGCGGCAGCGCCCTCAACAACGACGGCTCGGCCAAGATCGGCTTCACCGCACCGGGCACGGCGGGGCAGCAGGCCGTCATCCGCAGGGCGATCGAGGTCTCCGGGGTCCCGGTCGGCGACATCGGCTACATCGAGACCCACGGCACCGGCACGGCGGTCGGCGACCCGCTGGAGCTGAGCTCGCTCGCCGCCGCGCACCGCGCCGCCGGCACGCCCGCCGAGGGTGCCCTCATCGGCAGCCTCAAGGCCAACCTCGGGCACCTGGACGCTGCCGCGGGGGTCACCGGACTGATCAAGGCCGCGCTCGTCCTGCACCACCAGACGGTGCCGCCGCAGATCAACATCGGCGAGCCCAACCCGTTCCTGCAGCTGGACCGCCTGCCGTACGAGGTGCCACGCGCCGCGGTCCACTTCGACGCCGAGCCGCTGCGGGCCGCCGCGGTGAGCTCTTTCGGGATCGGCGGGACCAACGCGCACTGTGTCCTGGCGCACGCGTCGGCCGCCCCGCTCGCCGATGAGGACCACACGGCGACGCCGTACCCGGTCCTCCTCTCCGCACGCGACGCCGCCGCACTCACCGACCTCGCCCGCCGACTGCGCGCCCACCTCGACGAGCACCCCGGCATCCGGCTCGTGGACCTCGCGTACACCCTGTTCGCAGGCCGTACCCGGCACCCGGTGGCGCACACCTTCACCGCCGGGGACCTCGCCGAAGTACGGGCGGGACTCGACACCCTGATCGCCGACGGAGCCAACGGGGAACTCCCCGCCGACGACGCCCCGTTCCCCCTCGCCCGCAAGATCTCCCTGCCGGGCCACCCCCTGCGCCCCCAGCGCCACTGGATCGAGCCGGACACCCCCCGGCCGGTCCCGCAGCAGCCGTCCACCGAGCGGCTGCCGGGCGCACCGGTGCCGGTCTCCGTCACCACCGCGACGGAGACCGGCACCGACGACGGCCTGCTGGAGCAGGTCACCGCCGTACTGGAAGAGCACCTGGGCGTCCGCGGGATCGCCCCGGACGACGGCTACCACGACCTCGGCGGGGACTCGCTGCTCGCCGTCGAGATCGTCAGCGTCTTCCGGAACCGTTTCGGCGTCACCCTCGACCTCGACGCCTTCGGCACCCTGCGCACCCCGAGCCGGATGGCCGAAGCCGTGCGCGCCGCCCGGGCCGGGGAACCCGCCGGACGCGGACTGGTCACGGTCCGCGAGGGCGACGGCCCACCCCTGTTCCTAGTGCACCCCGCGGGCGGCACCAACCTGCTGTACGTCAAGCTCGCCGAGGCCTCCCACTCCACCGTCCCGCTGACCGCGCTGTCCTTCCCCGCCGCCGAGGCCGGCCGATGGCCCGCGACCCTGCGCGGCCTCGCCGCCCTGTACGTCGAGCGCGTCCGGTCGGTGCAGCCCCACGGCCCCTACCGGCTCGGCGGCTACTCCTTCGGCGGCAACGTCGCCTTCGAGATGGCCGTTCAGCTCCAGGCCGCCGGCGAACGGGTCGAACCGGTGCTGATGCTCGACACCCACGTACCCGAGAGCTACGTCGGCGGACGCCTGAGCCCCGGGGAGTTCGACGCGGCGTTCGACGTGCTGTCAAAACAGACCTCCCTGATGCGCGGCGTCGACGTCGGCGTCCTGCGCGAGGAGGGGTTCCTGACGATCTGGCAGGCCAACCACGACATGCTCAAGACCTATTACCCAGACCGCCCCTTCGACGGCGACATCCTGCTGCTGCAGGCGGAGGAGTCCGAGCCGGAGGAACTGCTCGACGCCCTGCGCATCAACGTGCGCGACAAGTCGCTGTGGCAGGACCACATCACCGGCCGGCTGCGCGTCCAGAAGGTCCCCGGCCACCACTTCACGATGTTCGAGGACGGCGAGCGGATCACCGCGCTGGCCGCCGCCTTCGACGACGCCGTCGCCCGGTACGGGAAGCGGTGAGGCCCGTGCTCAGCTACGGCTCCTACATCGGCGGCACAGAACAGCCCGGGCAGCAGTGGATCTACACCCTGCGCGCCTCCGCCATGCTGGACGACTTCTTCGGCGCCATCCGCCTCAAGCGCGGCCTGGAGCGGGGCCGCGTCCCGCTCGACGAGGCCGGTACCGACATCGTCGGCCGGTGCGCCACCGCCGACGCCGACGACATGAACGCCGCCCTGGAACTCGCGGCCGGCGCCGCGCGGACCTGGTCGGCGGCGCCCCTGGAACGCCGTATGCGGGTCGTGGAGGAGTTCCACGACCTGGTGCGCACCCACCACGACACCCTCGTCGACCTGATGATCGCCGAGGGACACCCGAGGGCCCTGGCCCGCTGGGAGGCCGCCGGCATGCTCGCCAACACCGGCGCCACCACCCGGTCCTACCTCGCCCGGCAGATGCAGTACACCGCGGAACTCGGCGAGCGCACCCTCCAGGTCCGCCGGGTCGCCGACGGCGTGGTCTGCCTCAACCCGCCGCAGAACGCCACTGTCGCCAACGCCCTGCTCGGCATCTGGGCGCTCGCGGCCGGCAACGCCCTCGTCGTCCGCGCGCCCCGCAGCGCGCCCCTCGGCGTGATGTACGCGCTGCGCGAGCTGATCGCCCCCGCCCTCGAACAGGCGGAGGCCCCCGCGGCCGCCCTGTCGGTGCTGTGCTCCGACGCCCGCGGCACCCTCGATCAGTGGCTCGCCAGCCCCCTGGTCGACGACATCATGTACTTCGGCAACAGCGAGCAGGGCATCGCCTTCGGCGCCGAGTGCGTCGCCCACGGCAAGAAGCCCGTCCTCGAACTCGCGGGCAACGACACCTGCGTCGTCTGGCACGACGCCGACCTCGAGCTCGCCGCCGAGGCCCTCGCCGAGGCCTTCTACGGCTCCGGGCAGATCTGCATGGTGCCCAACTGCGCCGTCGTCCACCCCCGCGTCGCCGACGAACTCCTCGCCAAGCTGCGGGAGCGGGCCGCCGCGATCAGGCCCGGCCCCCCGGAGGCACCCGACGCGCTGCTGTCGCCCGTCCTGCGCCCCGACAAGTTCTACGACGTCCTCGGCCAGGCCACCGAGGCCGGCGCCGAGCTGGTGTGCGGCGGCCGCCGCCTGGACGTGCACGGGCGGCCCGACGACACCCGCGGGCTCTTCCTGGAGCCCACGGTGCTGCGCGTGAACGGCCTGAAGACGGCGCGCGACCTGGACGCCGTACGCCATGAGACGTTCTTCCCGCTGCTGCCCGTGGTCGTGCCCGAGGAAGCCGACGACGCCGAACTCCTCGTGGCCGTCGCCGACTTCGTCAACACCAACGAGTACGGGCTGCGCAACTCGCTGTGGTCCGGCAGCGAGCGGACCGTCGACGCCTTCCTGTGCCTGATCCGCAACGGCGGGCTGCTCAAGGTCAACGACTCCCACATCGGCTTCCTGCCCCTGCTGCCCACCCACGGCGGCACCGGACTGACCGGCGGCCCGGGCGGCGAGGCCAACTACCCGATCCTGCGCACCTCCCACCTGCAGGGAGTCAGCGTGGCCCGCGGAGTGCGGCCCGGCGCGGCGGTCTTCGCGCAGGTCGGGCCGGACGACGTCGACGTACAGGAGGTGTCCGCGTAATGCGCGGCATGGACAGCGCACGCGAGACGTGCGAGAAGTTCCTGCCGGGGCTCACCGAGGCCCTGGCCGAAGTGTCCCTGATGGAACTCGAGTCGTCCGGCAGCCCCGGCCCGGAGCTCTTCCGCCGGCACGCCGGACCGGGCCTGCTCGTGCCCACGCCGTACGGCGGAGCGGGCGCGAGCGCGCTTCAGGCGGCGCGGGTGTCCCGGGCGCTGGGCGCCCTGTCGCCCTCCCTCGGCGTGGCCACCGCGATGCACAACTTCTCCGTGGCGAGCCTCGTCGCACTGGTCGCCTCCACCGACGCAAGCGGCATGGAGTGGCTGGTCATCGAGGGCATCGCCCGCGACCGGCTGCTGGTCAGCTCCGCGTTCGCCGAGGGCCGCACCGGGGCGGGCGTCCTCGACTCGGGCGTCCTCGCGGTGCCCGTCGAGGGCGGCTACCTGGTCAGCGGCAGCAAGAAGCCGTGCAGCCTGTCGGCGTCGATGAACCTCATCACCGCGAGCGTCGCCCTGCCCGGCGAGAACGGCGGCACCGAACTCGGCGTGGCCCTGGTGCCCGCAGACTCCCCGGGCATCTCCCGCCGCCCCTTCTGGCAGGCACCCTTCCTGGCCGGCGCCGAGAGCGACGAGGTCGTCCTGGAGGAGGTGCGCATCCCCGAGGAGCTGATGCTGCGGCCCCAGGTCGAGCTGGGCACCGGTCTCGACACCCTGCAGACCGTCGGGTTCGTGTGGTTCGAGCTGCTGGTCACCAGCGTCTACACCGGTGCAGTGGCCCGGCTCGCCGAGAGTGCCCTGCGCACCGGCAGGGGCAGCGCCACCGACCGGGCGGCGCTGCTGACCGAGGTGGAGGCGGCGATCGGCCTGGCGGAGAACGTGGCCCGGATCGTCGACGAGCACACGGTCGGCAACGACGAGCTCGCCACCGTCCTCACCGCCCGCTACGCCGTGCAGGAACTCCTCGTCTCCGCGGCCGACCGGGCCGCCGAACTGCTGGGCGGCCTGGCCTTCGCCACGACGCCCGACGTCGGCCACCTGCTGGCCGTCAGCCGTGCCCTGGCCTTCCACCCGCCCTCGCGGGGGGCCACCGCCCAGGCACTGGTCGACCACCACGACGGCGCACCCCTGCGGGTGCGGTGATGGCGAGGGCCGAAGGCCGGGAGATCGCCCGCCTCTACAAGCGGCACCTCAGCCGCGGGCGCGGAAAGCTCGGCGAGATGTTCGGCGGACAGGTCGAGGTCGCCTCCGCCGGCTCCTGGGTGCGCACCGAGGACGGGCGCTGCTACCTCAACTGCGGCGGCTACGGCGTCTTCCTCGCCGGCGCCTGCCACCCGCGGATCGTCGCCGCCGTGGAACAGCAGCTGCGCACCCACCCGTTGGCGACCCGGCTGCTGCTGGAGCCGCGGGCCGCGCACGCGGCGGCGGCCCTGACCCGGGTGGCGCCCGAGGGACTGGAGCGCGTGCACTTCACCAACTCCGGTGCCGAGGCCGTGGAGACGGCCCTGAAGCTGGCCCGCAGCCGCGGCCGCCGGCGCATCGTGTCGACCTCGGGCGGCTTCCACGGCAAGACCCTCGGCGCCCTGTCCGCCACCGGGAAGCCGCTCTACCGCGATCCCTTCACCCCCCTGCTGCCGGACACCACGCATGTACCCTACGGCGACGCGGACGCACTGCGCGAGGCGCTGGGCGCCGACGCCTCCGACACCGTCGTGATCGTGGAGCCCGTGCAGAGCGAGGCGGGCGTCCTGGTACCTCCCGAGGGTTACCTCAAGGAGGTGTCGGCGGCCTGCACCGCCTCCGGCGCCTTCTTCGTCCTGGACGAGGTGATGACCGGCCTCGGCCGGCTCGGCGAGTGGTGGGGGGCCGACCGCGAGGACGTCACCCCCGACGTGCTGCTCGTCGGCAAGGCGCTCAGCGGCGGCGTGGTCCCCGTGGCCGCGGCCGTCGCCACCGCCGAGGCCTTCGCCGCCTTCGACCGTGACCCCTTCCTGCACACGTCCACCTTCTCCGCCGCACCCCTGGCCATGGCCGCCGCCGAGGCCGCGATCGGCGTCATCGAGGACGAGGGGCTCGTCGAGCGCGCTGCCGCCCTCGGCGGGCGCATCCTGACAGCGCTCAGGGCCGCCGTAGCCCGCCACTGCCCGCACCTGGTGCGCGAGGTCCGTGGCCTCGGTCTGCTCATCGGCATCGAGTTCGACGAGGCAGGCCTGGCAGGGGAGTTCCTGCTGGAACTCCTCGCCCGTGACGTGATCGCCAATCACTCCCTCAACGCGCACACCGTCGTACGTCTCACCCCGCCGGCCGTGCTCGCCGAGCCCGAACTGGACCACCTGGACGACGCGCTCGACGGCGCCTTCCGCGCGCTGGCCCAGCGCTTCCCGGCCGCGTAGTCCGGCAGCCCGCATCGAAAGGAACCCACCCCATGCGTTCGGTGGAACTGCTCTACGGCGACACCCGCCTGTCCCCTCACGAAGCCTACGAGCGGGTGCGCGACTTCGCCCGCTACCCGGACCTCGTCGACACGGTCCGCTCCGTCACCGTCCACCCGGCCACGTCCGGCTCGCCCGTCCTCAGCGACTGGGTGGTCGACTTCCGCAACGGAGTCCTCGCGTGGAGCGAGGAGGACGTCTTCGACGACCGGGCCCTGTCCATCGTCTTCCGCCAGACCGAGGGGGACTTCGAGTCCTTCGACGGCCGGTGGGACGTCACCGCCGGGCCGCTCGGCACCGCGCAGGTCCGATTCGCCGCGACGTTCGACTTCGGCCTGCCCAGCCTCGCCGGCATCGTCGACCCCGTCGCCGAACGCGTCCTGCGCGAGACCATCGAGCACATCCTGCGCGCCCTGCTCGCCGACGACGCCGACGACGTTCACCGGCCGGGCGAGGCCCGCGGAAGGGCCGCGTGATGGATGCCGTCAACCGCTTCGAGACGCCCACCACCTTCGGGCTGCTGCGGGCCGAGTACTGCGTCGGCCTGGCCCTGAGCGCGGGCCTGTTCCTGTGGCATCTCGACGAGGTGCGCTGGCCGGTCGCCCTCGCCCTGTTCGCGTACATCGACGTCATCGGCTACCTGCCCGGCGCCCTGGCCCACCGCCGCGCGGCTGGGGGCGAGATCCCGCGCGTGTACTACGTCCTCTACAACACCATGCACAGCTGGCTCACCGCGGGAGCGGTCGTCGCCCTGTGGGCCTGGCTGGTGCGCCCGGAATGGGCCCTGCTCGCGGTCCCCATCCACCTGTGCGGTGACCGCGGGCTGCTCGGCAACTTCCTCAAGCCCTTCGCCGTGGCCTTCGAACCCCAGCCGCACCCCGCCTTCGTACGACTGGAGAACGACCTCAAGTCCGCTGTGTCACCCGTGGGTTCACACGACGCGCGGCCCGCTCGGGCGGCGACATGAGCGCCCCCGCCGAGACGGCGTCCGCGTTCGATGTCCTCAGGGAGCACGCCGACCACCCCAGCGCCTTCCTCGCGGTCAACGCCGGCACCCGCCACTACCGCAGCGACACGGTGCCCGGGACCGTCGCCTACCGGCCCGGCCGCCGCCACCACATCCAGTTCGCCGCTCCCTTCGCCCCGCCGTCCGCCCGCGGCGATCTCCTCGACGACTATCTGCGGCACCTGGGCCGGGGCACCGTGCTGACGGCCGTCCAACTCCGCCAGGAGGACCTGCCGCTGTATGAACGGCGGGGCTTCGCGGCGAACCAGATCGGCAGTTCGTACGGCATCGACCTGGGCCGTTTCACACTCCGCGGCAAACCCCTGGCCAAGGTCCGCCAGAACGTCTCCCGCGCCCGCCGTGAGGGAGTGACGGTCGTGGAGGCGGGCCCCGACGACCTCGCCGACCAGCGGTCCCTGGACGACATCGACCGGGCCTGGCTGCGGGCCAAGGGCCGGCACGTCAAGGAGCTGTCATTCCTGATCGGCGAACGCGGGGGCCCGGGACGGCCGTTGCGCCGCACCTTCCTCGCCCGCCGGCACGGGAGCACCGTCGCCTACATCACCTACTCGCCCGTCTGGGGCAGCCGCCCGGGCTGGCTGTACGACCTCACCCGCCGCTCACCGCAGGCGCCGGTCGGCACGATCGAACTGATCAACCTGACGGCGCTGACCGCGTTCACCGAGGAGGGCGCGGGCTGGCTGCACCTGGGCCTGACGCCGTTCGCCGGACTCCACCGGGACCTCGAACCCCCAACGGCTTCCCCGCTGTTGACGCGGGCGCTGCGACAAGTGGCCCGACGCGGTACGGCGCTGTACCCCGCCCGCACCCAGGAGGCCTTCAAGCTCAAGTGGGCTCCGCATGTGATCGAGCCCGAGTACGTGGCTTTCCAGGACCGGGTCCGAATGGGGGCCGTATGGCATCTGCTGCGAGCGATCAGCGCCGTATGAACCCCACGGCTACCGAGACAGACTCCCAGCACGAAATGAGGATCACATCATGACCCAGCTCCCCGCGGTGCCCGTCGAGGCCGACTGGGATGCCGCTCCGGGCGTCCTGGAGGGTGCCCGCAGCCTGGAACTCACACCCGCCACCTGCAATCTGCCGTACTGGATCGAGCACGTGGCCGGTTCCATGCTGCGTCGGCTGGCGGACGGCACGGTGCGCGCGGACGCCCCGACCGAGGCGGTCACCCGCCCGGGCCCGCTGCACGATGCCCTCGTCGACGAGTTCACCTTCCGCACCCTCGCCGAGGAGAAGGCGGCCCGTGCGCTGTCCTTCCTCGTCTTCCACGCGCCGGACAACGACTGCCTGGAGTTCTTCTCCACGCAGCTCGTCGACGAGGCCCGGCACGCGCGCGTCTTCAGGGAGCACCTGCTCAAGGCAGGAGTCCCGGCCGGCGAGGTCGCGGGGGCGATCGCCCGGACCGCTGCCTCCTCGGGGGCGGCCGTCCTGGACCCACTGGAGGAGTTCGGCCTGCACGTCCTGCGCGACCAGGGGGACTTCTACGGCGGTGTGCTCGTGCTGACCGTCCTGGTGGAGGGTGCCCTCGCGCCCGCGGCCGAACTGAGCGAACGCAAGTGGAACTTGCTCGACCCTTCCGCAGCCCTCGTCGAACGGGGTGCCAACATGGACGAGATCCGCCATCTCGCCGTGGGCAGCGCCGTCATCCGCGACTACCTCACCCGCCATCCGGACCAGCGGTCCCGCCTCCTGGCCCTCATCCAGGAGGGCCGCCGCCTCTGGGAGAAACTACCCATGGCCGAGGTGCTCTTCCGCCGCGAGTCCCTGTTCCAGGAAGGCCTCGCCGAACACGGCCACCTGCTCGGCGACTACGAGATCTGGCCGGGCCGCCGCCTGGTGGACACCGGCGTCCAGGAGCGGATGGAGGCGGCGGAGCGGTGGTCCCGCGAGACGCAGGAGGCACGGCTGGCCTACATGCTGCTCGACGGGGCACTGTGATGCGCGGTCCGAAGGAGGGCGAGGCCTTGTCGGAGGTGTGGCGGATTCCGTTGACGGGGGCTTCGGGCGGGGCGGGCCATGAGACCGCACCGGCCCGTTTGCCGGAGGGCGCGCAGGAAACGCCCCCGCCCACGCTCTCGGCGCGCGTCAGCACCCCCGTCGGTCCGCCGCGCGCGGTGATCGTGATCTGGCCGGCACTCGGCGTGGACGCCTCCTACTACGACCCGTTCCGCGAACGTCTGGTGTCCCTGGGCATCGCCGCGGTCGCAGTCGACCTGCGGGGCCAGGGTGCGAGCGGCCCCCCGCCGGGGCGGGGTACTCGCTACGGCTACCACGAGCTGGCCTGCCGGGACTGGCCGGCGGTCCTCGACGCCGTACGCCGACGCTTCGGCCCGGGCGTGCCGCTCTACCCGCTCGGGCACAGCATCGGCGGCCAGATCAGCGTTCTGCATCTGGCCCGCGAGCCCAAGTCGGTGGACGGCCTGCTCCTCGTCGCGGCCGGCTCGGTGGACTTCCGAGGCTTCCGCGGCACGGCCCGGTACCGGGTGCTGGCGTCCACTCAACTCGTCGCCCTGATCTCCGCCCTCTGGGGATTCTGGCCGGGCCACAGGCTCGGCTTCGGCGGCCGTCAGCCGGCCCGGCTGATGCGCGACTGGGCCCGGATCTGCCGTACCGGCCGCCTCGCGCCTGCCGGAGCCGACTTCGACTACGAGGCACACCTCAGCGAGGTCACCCTGCCGGTGCTGGCGGTTTCGGTGGCCGGCGACCACCTCGCGCCCGAGGGTGCCGTCGACCGGCTGTGCGTGAGCCTCCCGGCGGCCGCCGTGACCCGCTGGCACTACCGACCCGACGGCGGGGACCGGGTGGATCATGTCCGGTGGGCCCGCCGCGGGGCGGCGATCGCCGAACGGATCTCCGGTTGGCTTGCGGAGAAGGAACTCACGGCTCGTTGACCTTCGTGGCTGGAGCTGGACTGCCCGCAACAGGCGCTACCGAGGCCTTCATGACTTCGAATCGTCATGAAGGCCCCGCGGCGGTTCGCTTTCAACCTTGTGGAATGGCTCGAAATCTTTCATCATGCAGGAACGAGACGGATCGTTCTGGGCGTCCGTCGCTACGGTGCACGCCGCGGCGATGCACGATCGGAGAAACCATCAACTCATGGGACACAAGAGAATCCTCTCTCCCGTGTCGGATGAACGAGGTCAGCGTATGCGGGACCTGGAGGCACGTGAGCGCATCCTCTCGACGACGCTGCGGATGCTCGGAGCCCTCGGCTATTCGCGGCTGTCGATCGGTGGCATTGCGCAGGAGGCGGCGGTCGGCAAAGCGACGATCTATCGATCGTGGGCCAACAAGGCGGCTCTGGTCCTCGACGCCGTACGCGTCCAATTGCCGGAGGTGCCCGTCGCCGACATCGGCGACAGCAAGGAGGAAATCGTCGCTGTGGCCGAGACGCTCGCGGAGATCTACGGTTCGCCCAAGGTCAGACTGGTCCTGCCGGCACTCGTCTCGGACGCGGCGGCCGACCCCGACCTCGGCCAGCGCCTGCGCGAAGAACTCATCGAGCAGCGCAAGAAGCAGTCGGTTGTGGTGCTCGACCGCGCGGTCGAGCGTGGCGCTCTTCCGCAGGACACAGACATCTCCACAGTGTTGGACATGTGGGCCGGACTGATGCTGTTCCGCAGCCTGTTCTACAGCGTCAGCCTCGACAAGCAGTCTGTACGCAACCTGGTGAGTGCAACGCTTGCCTCCCCACCGCGCACCACCTCCGGGGACGAAGCGCCTGGGAGCTGAGCCGCTTCCTCAGCCACTCCTGCTCAGTGCTCGTCTGCGGGTCTGGTGCGGTACGCGACCTGCCAGTAGGCGCATGAGCGCGCAGCGGCCACCGACTTCGACCCGGAGGCCATCGAATTGCCGATGGTGCCGCCGCCCGGCAGCGCAACCACCGTGTCCTTGCGCGTTCTCACTCCAAGCCGGGCATGCCGGCCGCGGCCACGTCGGGCTGTTCACTGCCGACAACGCCAAGACGATGGCTTTGATGCGACGGCTGCTCCGCCAGCACGGCCACGGTCCTCTGGCCGCAAGCATCAAGAGCCGGTACACCAGAACCATGCGCGAGCAGCAGCTGTCCAACGGCTGCGTTCACTGGGACGCGCTGGAGGGCAACTTTCCCGTCCACGCGAGGCACTGAGCCCGAGGCCGAGGGTCACCCGCTCCTTCAGATCCGCGACGAACGCCCTCGGGCTCAAAAGGCCGTCGAACCGCCGCGTAGTGCACGGCGCGGTCGCCTTCGGGGCTGAGTCGAGATCACGCCAGCTTGAAACAGCACACGCGCGGCGAGAAACCCCTGGTCAGCCCGACTCTCATTTCCCATGCCCCGGAACGACCTCGATTAGATGTTCATCAAATTAACAGTGACCAGGTCAGAGGACGTATCAAGTCTCATCTTCAGCGGCGGCTCTCAGTGGTGAGGGGCGGATATCACGCACTGTGCCCGGTCGGGGACAGATCCGGACCTCGACGATTTTGCTACGACCTCAGCGCATTGCGAAGGGGCCGGATAGCGTAACGCATCGAACAACTAAGCGCCTTGAGACGCAGGAGTCACCTGCGGCGCCCGACGGAGGACTGGTAGAAGCGTGGATGCGCCAAGTCGTGGACAGGCTGACGGGACCGATCCCGCCGACCAGTGGGTGCTCAATCCGAAGACCGGCGATTACGAACTGCGACCGACCGGTTCCCCGGAGCATCCGGTGGTCCCCCACCCGCGCGGAGCGCCCCACGACGCCGCCCGTCCCGCCCCCGCCGCCCCCACGCCGGACCGTGTCCCCGGACAGCGCGGGCGCGGCACCGCTCCCGCGCCCTCGTCCGATCCGGCCGACGCGGGCGAGCCCGGTCCCCGCGGGCACCGGCAGCGGAAACGCGGAAACGGAAAGAGGAAGGTGCTGATGTGGACCGGCGGTGCCCTCGGTCTGGTCCTGGTCGGCGGCTCGGCGTTCGCCTACTACTGGTACGACCGCCTCAACAACAACATCAACACCGTCGACATCGGCGACGCGGGCAGTGACAAGATTTTGGCGGACGGCCCCGTCAACATCCTGGTCATCGGCAACGACGTCCGCACCGGCAAGGGCAACGAGGCCTACGGCGACCGGGACAACGTCACCGGTCACGCCGATACCACCCTCCTCTTCCACGTAGCGGAGGACCGCACCAACGCGACCGTGATGAGCATCCCCCGGGACCTGATGACAGAGATCCCGGACTGCGAGACCAAGCAGCCCGACGGTTCGACCGAGGTCATCCCCGGCTCGACGGGCACCACCAGGTTCAACGAGTCCTTCGGCGTGAACGGCCGCGACCCCGGCTGCACGATGCGTACGGTCGAGGCGATCGCCGGCGTCGAGGTCGACCACTTCATGATGTTCGACTTCAACGCCGTGAAGACGCTGTCCACCGCGGTCGGTGGCGTCGAGGTGTGCCTGGAGAAGCCGCTCAAGGACCTGGACGGCGGGACCAAGCTGGACCTCCCGGCCGGCAAGAGCACGCTGGAGGGCGAGCAGGCCCTGTCGTTCCTCCGCAACCGGCACGGTCTGCAGAACGAGAGCGACCTGGACCGGATCAA
Organism: Streptomyces sp. NPDC086080; assembly: GCF_044540255.1. Lineage (NCBI taxonomy): Bacteria > Bacillati > Actinomycetota > Actinomycetes > Kitasatosporales > Streptomycetaceae > Streptomyces > Streptomyces sp. NPDC086080. Next base: position 30,610 of record NZ_JBITRU010000027.1, on the reverse strand, counting down.
GATGCAGCAGGCGTTCGTCGCGTCGATGATCAGCCGGCTGAAGGAGGACACGCTGGACAGCCCGTCGAAGATGCTCGACGTGGCCGACGCCGCCACCAAGTCCCTCACCGTGGACAAGGGCATAGGCAGTGCGCGCAAGCTCCTCACCCTCGCCAAGGAACTCACCAGGATCGACCTGAAGAACATCACGATGATGACGCTCCCGGTGATCGACAACCCGGACGAGCCCACGCCCGTCACCGTCGTCCCGGACCCGGTCAAGGCCCCGCAGGTGTTCGGCATGCTGCAGGACGACGTCTCCTTCACCGAGGTGAAGAAGAAGGAGAAGGCGGCCAAGGACAAGCAGGCCGCACTCCTTGAGGGCGCGCGGGCCGAGGCGTCCGCCGTACGCGTCGACGTCCTCAACGGCGGCGGTCCGCAGGGCGCCGCGCAGGAGACCCTGACCTGGCTGCAGACCAGCGAGGGCGTGTCCAGGTCCGCCAACCAGGGCAACGCTCCGGCGGAGGTGGGCAGGACACAGCTGGAGTACGCGCCGGAGCAGGCCGACCAGGCCCGCAAGCTCGCCGATCTGATGGGCCTGCCCGCCTCGGCCCTGAAGCCCGGCGGCGAGGACTCGGACCCGGCGCAGCCGATGACGCTCACCCTCGGCCCCGACTTCAAGGCGGCGGGCGTGCCCGTCGCCACTCCGAAGAAGGTGGATGTCGGGCAGTCCCGGGCCGACGAGAAAATGTGCAAGAAGTAGGGGAGCGGCGAACCCGAGTCCGAGAGGGGGGATACCCCCAGTGTCATCGGCCCGCCGCCTGCCTACCGTGGACCGCATGACCGGAATGGACGCGCGGGACGCCGAGCTGAAGAAGGAACTCAACGCCTCCCTGCAGGCCCGCAGGGAACTGGGCGAGGAGTACGAGTCCGCGCTGGTCGACTCGTTCCTGGAGAAGGTCGACCAGCGCATCGACGGCGCGGTGGAGCGCCGGGTGCGCCGGCAGCTCGCCGAGCACCAGATGACGGTGACCCGGGACGCCCGGTCGCCGAAGGTCACGGACTCCTGGGGGGAACGTTTCGGGTTCGGGATCGTCTCGCTGGTCCTGGCGATGCCGCTGTCCGCCATCGGCGGAGGTGTGGGCCATCTGCCGGGCCTGATCGTGGCCTGGCTGGGCATCGTCGGTGTCAACGTGGTCCAGGCGGCCCGCTCCCACCCGGGTCTGTTCGGCCGCCGCAAGGGCCGTCGGGACGGCGGCGACTGGGAGGACTGAGACAGGCTTGCGCGGGGACCGCCACACCCCCGGTCGCCCGGGGGGCGGGACGACGGCGGTCCCCGCGAGGGACGTGCGCCCGATGGGGGGCTGCGCGTCCGGGGCGTCCATGGAGGTCCGGGAGCCGCTCCGGAGATCCGTCGACGCCGTATGGCCGTCGGCCGGTACGGGGAACCTCCCCCAGTGCTCGACGCCTGGGAGGTACCTCCGCCGTTGCCTGCCGACAACCTCCAATCTGCCGCAGCCGTGTTAAGCGAGTGCTGCGCGGACGTGACACGCTCGTACCACTTCCGCGAAGTCCACGAAGATCACGTACGCGTCAACACCCGCCCGTTCACCTCAGGTTCGGCGGCACGGTGGCCGACGCCCGGTCACTTCCCGCCCTGTGGCTCACCGTTCTGCGGCTTCCCGCCCTACGGCTGCCCGTGCTACTTCCCGCTCTTCGCCAGGAAGGACAGCAGGTCCTGGCGGCTGACCACACCGGTCGGCTTGCCCTCGACCAGGACGATCGCCGCGTCCGCCTCGCCGAGGACGGCCATCAGGTCCGCCACCGGCTCACCGGAGCCGACCTGTGGCAGCGGCGCGGACATGCGCTTCTCCAACGGGTCGTCCAGGGATGCGCTCTTGCTGAACAGCGCGTCCAGCAGATCCCGCTCCACCACCGAGCCGACGACCTCGGCGGCCATCACGTCCGGGTGACCGGCGCCCGGCTTGACCACCGGCATCTGCGAGACGCCGTACTCGCGGAGCACCTCGATGGCCTGGCCGATCGTCTCGTCGGGGTGCATGTGGACGAGGGAGGGGATGTGGCCGCCCTCCTTGTCGTTCAGGACGTCGGCGACGCGGGCGCTGGTGCCGGTGTCCTCCAGGAAGCCGTAGTCGGCCATCCACTCGTCGTTGAAGATCTTGCTGAGGTAGCCGCGGCCGCTGTCCGGCAGCAGGACCACGACCACGTCGTCCTCACCGAGCCGCGCGGCCACCTCCAGCGCCGCCACGACCGCCATACCGCAGGAACCGCCGACCAGCAGGCCCTCCTCCTTGGCGAGGCGCCGGGTCATCTGGAAGGAGTCCTTGTCGGAGACGGCGACGATCTCGTCCGCGATGTCACGGTCGTACGCGGTCGGCCAGAAGTCCTCGCCGACCCCCTCTACCAGGTACGGCCGCCCGGAACCCCCGGAGTAGACGGACCCCTCGGGGTCGGCGCCGATCACCTTCACGGCCCCGTCGCTGACCTCCTTGAGGTAACGCCCGGTCCCGGAGATGGTGCCGCCGGTGCCGACGCCGGCCACGAAGTGGGTGATCTTCCCTTCGGTCTGCTCCCACAGCTCGGGGCCGGTGGAGTGGTAGTGGGAGAGGGGGTTGTGGGGGTTGGAGTACTGGTCCGGCTTCCAGGCCCCCGGCGTCTCCCGCACCAGCCGGTCGGAGACGTTGTAGTACGAGTCGGGGTGCTCGGGCGCCACGGCGGTCGGGCAGACGACGACCTCGGCACCGTAGGCCCGCAGCACGTTGATCTTGTCCGTGGACACCTTGTCCGGGCAGACGAAGATGCACTTGTAGCCCTTCTGCTGGGCCACGATGGCGAGACCGACACCGGTGTTGCCGCTGGTCGGCTCGACAATGGTGCCGCCGGGCTTCAGCTCCCCGCTCTGCTCCGCCGCCTCGATCATGCGCAGGGCGATGCGGTCCTTCACGGAACCGCCGGGGTTGAAGTACTCCACCTTGGCCAGGACGGTCGCCCTGATGCCCTTGGTCACGCTGTTGAGCCGCACCAGCGGGGTGTTGCCGACGAGGCTGATCATCGAGTCGTGGAATTGCACCGTTGTCTCCGGATGCTTGCAAAAGATGTGGTCGTCGTGGTCGAACCAGCCTAGGCCCTCCCCGAACGGAACCCGCCCGAGTCGTTCACTGCCCGTCGGGATTGGAGCACGGTGCGTACGGGGCAAGCACTGGGTACGGCTTCGAGGAGGTGGCGGCGGGCATGACGGGGATGTCGAGGGCGCGGGTGGCACGGCGGATCGCGGCCGGTGCGGCGTACGGGGGCGGGGGCGTCGGTCTGGCGGGCGCGGCCGCCATGGGCCTGCTGCTGGCGGAGGCGCGCGTGGCGCGGCGCCGCGTGGGCAACGGGACCAGTCCGTACGTACCGAACGCGGACGGCCTGTACGGCGCGGCCTACACCGTGCCCGGCGAACCGGCGCTGCGGCTGACGATGCTGGGTGACTCCACGGCGGCCGGGCAGGGCGTGCACCGGGCCGGCCAGACGCCGGGCGCGCTGCTGGCATCGGGGGTGGCGGCGATCGCGGAACGTCCGGTGGGGCTGAGCACGGTCGCGGTGCCGGGGGCCCGCTCCGACGATCTGGAGCGGCAGGTGACGCAGGCGCTCGCCGATCCGTCCCGGGTGCCCGACATGTGCGTGATCATGATCGGCGCCAATGACGTGACCCACCGGATGCCGGCCACCGAGTCCGTACGCCATCTGTCCGTGGCGGTACGGAGGCTGCGGACGGCCGGTGCGGAGGTGGTGGTCGGGACCTGCCCCGATCTCGGCACGATCGAGCCGGTGCAGCAGCCTTTGCGGTGGCTGGCCCGGCGGGCCTCGCGGCAGCTGGCGGCGGCGCAGACGATCGGCGCCGTGGAACAGGGCGGGCGGACGGTGTCGCTGGGCGATCTGCTGGGGCCGGAGTTCGCGGCGAACCCGCGGGAGCTGTTCGGGCCCGACAGCTATCACCCCTCCGTGGAGGGGTATGCCACGGCCGCGATGGCGGTGCTGCCGACGGTGTGCGCGGCGCTGGGGCTGTGGCCGGCGGAGGAGGAGCGTCCGGACGCCGCTCGCCGCGAGGGGTTCATGCCGGTCGCCCGGGCGGCGGCGGAGGCGGCGTCGGAGGCGGGTACGGAGGTCACGGCGGCGATGCCGACGGGGCCGCGGGGCGCTTGGGCCCTGCTGAAGCGGCGGAGGCGGAGGCGGGTGCCGGAGGCTGTGCCGGAGCCGTCGACTCAGGCGTCGCCCTAACCGGGGGTTGGCTGTGGCGCTGCCGTTGCTCTGGCCGCGGCCCGCGCCGCTGCGCGGGGGGAGGCACCCGGCAGGCGCCGGTGAGCCGGCGTGCGTGCGGGCGGGCCGGGGGGTGTCACGCAGCCCGGCGTCAACGGGGTGCCGTCGCGCCCACCCGTGCCGCCCTGCGGCACGCCTGCCCGCGGAGTGCGGCGACGCGGAGCGCGGAGGGCCGGGGTGGGGCAGCGCGGAGAGCCCGAGCGCGGAGAGCCGGAGTACGGCAGCGCGGAGAGCCCGAGCGCGGAGAGCCGGAGTACGGCAGCGCGGAGAGCCGGAGTGGGGCGGCGCGGCGGTGCCCGGCCGGGTTCGCTGTCGCGGGAGAACCCCCACCACCCCGCGGCACGACCGCCCGCGGAGTGCGGCGCGGGCCGCGAGGGGTGGCCGAGGCCGGCGCGGCCCGGGAGCGGCGTTGCGGCGGGATGCGGGGGCAAAGCAAGCGCTTAGACAGTTGCGGTCCATGTCACACCCTGGGAGCCGTGACCCGGACCATATGGCCGGGTAATTTCCCAGGGAGGTCGCACCAACCCATCGGTATGCCCACTTCCCTCTGGAGCCGTGATGCCCGAAGCCGTGATCGTCTCTGCCGCCCGCTCCCCCATCGGCCGCGCTTTCAAGGGCTCCCTCAAGGACCTGCGACCGGACGACCTGACCGCCACGATCATCCAGGCCGCCCTCGCCAAGGTCCCCGAGCTGGACCCGAAGGACATCGAGGACCTGATGCTCGGCTGCGGCCTCCCCGGCGGTGAGCAGGGCAACAACCTCGGACGTATCGTCGCCGTGCAGATGGGGATGGACCACCTCCCCGGCTGCACCATCACCCGCTACTGCTCGTCCTCGCTGCAGACCTCCCGCATGGCCCTGCACGCCATCAAGGCCGGTGAGGGCGACGTCTTCATCTCGGCCGGCGTGGAGACGGTCTCCCGTTTCGCCAAGGGCAACTCCGACAGCCTCCCGGACACCCGCAACCCGCTGTTCGCGGAGGCCGAGGCCCGTACCGCCGCCGTCGCGGAGTCGGAGGGCTCGACCTGGCACGACCCGCGCGAGGACGGGCTGGTGCCCGACCCGTACATCGCGATGGGCCAGACCGCGGAGAACCTGGCCCGCCTCAAGGGCATCACCCGCCAGGACATGGACGAGTTCGGCGTGCGCTCGCAGAACCTCGCCGAGGAAGCCATCAAGAACGGTTTCTGGGAGCGCGAGATCACCCCGGTGACGCTGCCCGACGGCACGGTCGTCAGCAAGGACGACGGCCCCCGCGCCGGCGTCACCCTGGAGGGCGTCCAGGGGCTCAAGCCGGTGTTCCGCCCGGACGGGCTCGTCACCGCGGGCAACTGCTGCCCGCTCAACGACGGCGCCGCCGCGCTCGTCATCATGAGCGACACCAAGGCCCGCGAGCTCGGCCTCACCCCGCTCGCGCGGATCGTCTCCACCGGCGTCTCCGGCCTCTCCCCGGAGATCATGGGGCTCGGCCCGGTCGAGGCGAGCAAGCAGGCGCTGTCCCGCGCCGGCCTGACCGTCGGCGACATCGACCTGGTCGAGATCAACGAGGCCTTCGCCGCCCAGGTGATCCCCTCCTACCGCGACCTCGGCATCCCGCTGGAGAAGGTGAACGTCAACGGTGGCGCCATCGCCGTCGGCCACCCCTTCGGCATGACCGGCGCGCGCATCACCGGCACGCTCATCAACTCCCTCCAGTTCCACGACAAGCAGTTCGGCCTGGAGACGATGTGTGTCGGCGGCGGCCAGGGCATGGCCATGGTCATCGAGCGCCTCAGCTGAGCCGGGCGAGCGCGGCGGCGACCGTACGGTAGCCGCCGCGGCACCCTCCGTGAGACATCGGCCCGGTACCCCGGTCGGCCCGGGGTCCGGGCCGTTTCGTGATCCAATCTCCCCCAGGATGTGACCTATCCCTCTCTCCGCGGGGATCCCGCAGGTCAGCGTCACACCCCTACCGGCCCCGGAAGCAAAGAGCTGTCCGTTTCGTGACGTTACGCACTGACAGAAGGTCAGTGCGCCCGTCAAGCTGAGGTAGGAAGTCGGGGGTCGACTTTGAACCGGGAGTACGTCAGTGAGCGCCATGCCGATCGCCCTGCTGGTCACCACGGCCGCCACCGGCGCCGTGGGCGTCGCTGTGCTGCGCAGCATCATGGTGCTGCGCCGACAGGTCGCGGCCCTGCACGCCGAACTGGCCAGGAGCCAGGGCACGCACGCGCGCGTTCCGGCCGCCCGCGCGGCCGACGCCGAGGGGATACGCGCGGCCGTGGCCGAGGCGCTCGCCGAGGAGCGGGAGCGTGAGCTCGCCGAGGCGCGGGCCTTCTGGGCCGCGCAGGAGGCGCGTGACGCCTCCGACGCACCATCCCTGCTGGGCCTGGCCGACAGCGAGCTGTTCCTGCCCCGGCAGGCCGACTTCGTGGGCCTGGAGCCGGTGAGCGAGCCCGCCGCGGACACCGAGGAGCACGCCGGGGACTCCCCCGAGCTGGCCGCGGCCCGCCGCCGCCACCCCTCGCACCCGGACTTCGTACCGCACCCCTCGCCGGTCGTGAACGACCATGAGCGCACCGTGAGCACCCTGGAGGAGCTGGCCGGCTCCCGCACCGAGCTGACCGATGTCCGCCCGGGCCCGCTGGGCACCCTGGACGTCTACGTGTTCGCCGACGGGACGACGCTGTGCATGACGCCGGGGCACCGGGAGACGGCGGAGCGCCTGGCCGCGGCCCTGCGCGCGGGCGAGACGCCGTTCCTGCTGGGCGGGTCCGGCATCTCGGGCGCGTACACGCTGACCTTCTCCTGCGGCGAGGAGAGCGTCTACATCCTCGCGGACCGCGTCATCGCGTCCTTCTGACCACGGATGACCGCGGACCCCGCCCCGGTCACCGGCCGGCTACACCCCGGCGCGTTCCCGCGCCTCCTCCACCAGCCGTACGGCCTCCTCGACGTCCTCGTCGCTCTCCAGCACGAGGGCGAAGTCGTGCCCGGCGACGGTGATCTGGTCGGCGGCGGCGAACATGCCCGCGTCGGGCATCTCGCGGGGTGCGCTGCCCGGCTCCTCGATCAGCTGGGCGCGTCGTGCCAGCTCCCTGGCCAGGGCGAGCGCCTCGGCGGCCCCGCCCCGTTGCAGCCTGCTCTGCGGCGCGGCCCGCAGACGGTCGGCGAAATGATCCACGGCACGGGTGAAGGGCGTCGTATCAACCACGCGGCGAGGGTACGCGGCCCGGCAGGACTGTTGCCAACGGGCGAACGCTCGGGCACGGTGACCTGAAGGACCGGCTTACATCCCAGCGTCCGGAGGCGCCGATGTCCCAAGTCTTCTCCGCAGAGACCCATCGCAACCTGCTCGCCCGCATCCCGCACTGCACCGGTCGTGAGGTCTCCGACTGGCTGCGCACCGTCGAGGAAGGCCCCTCGCTCTTCCGCTTCGAGGAAAAGGTCAGCTGGCTCCGGCACGAGTACGACCTGGCGTACGGCCACGCCAAGGCGATCGTCCACGAGTACGACCTGAGAAGGGCCGCGCGCAAGCTGCTCTAGCGCGCACGACGAAGGGCCCCGGGGGAACCGGGGCCCTTCGTCGTGCTGTCGGTGCCGTACGCGTGGCGTACGCGTGGCGTACGGCCGCCGTCGTCAGTCGCTGCTGTTGAAGATCGCGATGAGCCGCAGGAACTCCATGTAGATCCACACCAGCGTCAGCGTGAGGCCGAAGGCGGCGAACCAGGCCTCCTCGCGCGGCGCACCGTAGGCGATGCCGTCCTCGACCTGCTTGAAGTCCAGGGCGAGGAAGCAGGCGCCGAGGATGATGCCGACGATCCCGAAGACGATGCCGAGCGGTCCGCTGCGGAAGCCGAGGCCGTCACCGCCGCCGAACACCGCGAACAGCAGGTTCACGGCCATCAGCAGGATGAAGCCGAGCGCGGCCGCCATCACGAAGCCGTAGAAACGGCGGTTGACGCGGATCCAGCCCGCCTTGTACGCCACCAGCACACCGGCGAAGACCGCCATGGTGCCGAGCACGGCCTGCATGGCCGCACCGTCGGCGATGCGGTTGTCGACGATGCTGGAGATGACGCCGAGGAAGACACCCTCGAACGCCGCGTACGTCAGGATCAGCGCGGGAGTGGGCTTGCGCTTGAAGGACTGCACCAGCGCCAGGACCATGCCGATCAGAGCGGCACCGATACCGATGCCGTAGGACCGGCTGATGTTGGCGTCGTCGACCGGCAGCAGCGCCCAGGAGAGCGCGGCGGTCACGATGAGCAGGCCGAGCGTGCTTCCCGTGCGGATGATGACGTCGTCGATCGTCATCCGTCCGGCGGCCGCCGGTGCCATCGGCGGTGCGCCGTACTGCTGGTCCGTCTGCGCGTAGGGGTTCTGGGCGTACGGATTGCCCGTCGTCGGCTGCGCGTACGGGTTGGCCTGCGTGGCGACAGCGGGACCCCCGGCCTGCGGCGCGGTGTTGAAGCCCGCGTAGCCGTTGTCGCGGCTGAACCCCCGTCGCGAGAAGACCGGGTTTCTGCTTCTCATTGCACTCCTCCATGGCCACTCGGTGCGGCCTTGGGCTCAAGAGTAATGGGTAGGCAAAGGATTGACCCTAGTGCTTGGGAAGGATCTTTCCCTCGTCATCGTGCCCAACACGCTACGCGGTCGGGTGATTCCCCTCACCACGGGGGACCGAACCATGACCGACCCGGTACCCACCCGGAACCGGCAGGAAATCATCCGCTTGTCGGAGCGGAGAGCCCGTCCCGGGGGTCCGCGGAGTCGGGGGTCCGCAGGGAGCAGACCCTGCTCCGCGGGTCGAAGAGGCGCAGGTCCCTGATCATCTTGTGTGCCAGGAACAGATGGCCGCGCTGGTTCGGGTGGAGCCCGTCCCCCAGGAGGTCCAGGGGCACGCCGCCTCCGTAGGACTCCGTCCAGTGGGCGTGGTGATCGACGAGAACGACCTTCCGCTCCTCCGCGACCTCCCGCATGATCCGGGCGTAGTCACCGAGGGCCGAGCGTTCCGGCCAGCGCGACACGTCGATCGGGTTGGGTGTCTGGAGCAAAGGGATCGCCCCGCCCGGCAGTCTGCGGACCGCCTTGACCAGCTTGACGAGGTTCGCGCGGAAGACCGCCGGGCCGATGCCCGGGGTGGCGACGTCATTGGTGCCCAGCATGATCGACACGACCTGCGGCGAGAACGCCGTCACCCGCTGGGCCAGTCCGGCCACCAGATCGCCGGTGGTGGCGGCGCTCACCCCGGTGCCGAGCACGAAGTCGGTGTACTTGGGCGCGCCCAGCTCTTGACATCCTCGCCGCCCTGAGGGCGGCGATTCCCGCCTACCGCGCCGTTGCAGGCTGCGGTGTCGAGTGGGTTCCTGCTTCGCCGCGCGGTGCCGGGACGAGTCCCGGTCTTACCTGCGCTCCACAGGCTGACACGGCCAGTCCGGCCGCCTTGGCGATGTTGACCGCCGCGTTGATGTCCCGGTCCAGGACGGCCCCGCAGGCCCTGCACGTCCACACACGGACGTGCAGGGGCTTGGGGCCGTCCTTCACGCCGCACTGCGAGCACACCTGAGACGTGGGCTCGAAGCGGCCGATGCGGACGAAGGTGCGCCCGTACCGGGCGGCCTTGTACTCCAGCATGCTCACGAACGCCGACCATCCGGCGTCGTGCACGGACTTGGCCAGGCGCGTGCGGGCGAGCCCCTTCACCGCCAGGTCCTCCACGGCGACCGCTTGGTTCTCGCGGATCAGCCGGGTGGAGAGCTGGTGGTGGAACTCGCGGCGCGCGTCCGCGACCCGGGCGTGTGCCCGTGCGACGCGGACCCCGGCCCTGTCCCTGTTCCTGCTGCCCTTCTCCTTGCGGGAGAGGGCGCGCTGGGCCTTCTTGAGGCGCTTGGCGGCCCGGCGCAGGAAGCGCGGGCTGTCGATCTTCGTCCCATCCGAGAGGACCGCAAAGTGCCCCAGCCCGAGGTCGATGCCCACCTCGGGCATCGTCTGCGGCAGCAGTTCCCCGGGGCCGGTCTCGACGACGAAGCTCGCGAAGTACCGGCCCGCACTGTCCTTGACCACGGTCACCGTGGACGGGGTGGAGGGCAGGCTGCGGGACCACTTGACCTTGAGGTCACCGGCCTTCGGCAGACGCAGCTTCCCGCCCGGCGTGATCGACCAGCGGGCGTTCGCCGTGAACCGCACGGACTGCCGGGTGTCCCGCTTCGACTTGTACCGGGGCGCACCCATGCGCGGGCGCTTGCCCTTCAGCCCGTCGAAGAAGTTCTTGTACGCGGCGTCCAGGTCGCGCAGGGACTGCTGGAGGATCACCGCCGAGACCTCGCCGAGCCAGGCCCGCTCCGGGGTGTTCTTCGCCTCGGTGATGAGCCGCTTGGACAGGTCGCCGGTCCTGGGGAACGGCAGCCCCTGGCTGCGGGCGGTCTCCCGGGCGCGGAGCGCGTCGTTGTAGACCACCCGCGCACACCCGAACGCCCTCGCCAACGCGCTGCGCTGACCGGCGCTCGGGTACAGGCGGAAGCTGTACCGAAGCTGCACGAGGATCACGCTACACAGTTGGTTTATGGGTAACGATGAGAACATTCGTACAGGTCGTCACGCGTCTTCCGCATGCACGTCCATTTGATTTTCGCGACAAAGTACCAGCACTCCGTCTTCGCGGACCGGCACCTGACGCGGTGCGAGGAGATCATGCGGGCCGTGCGCGAGGACTTCGAGGCCGAGCTGGTCGAGTTCAACGGCGAGAACAACCACGTCCACCTCCTCGTGAACTTCCCGCCGAAGGTCGCCGTGTCCAAGCTGGTGAACTCCCTCAAGGGCGTGTCCTCGCGCAGGCTCCGCCTGGGGGCACCTCCCGGCCGAAGGCCGGGGGAGAGTTTCCCGACCTCGTCCGCTATTACTGGCGGGCACGGCGCCTGTGGTCCGGCTCGTACTTCGCCGGGTCGGTCGGCGGTGCGCCGCTCAGCATCGTGAAGCCGTACATCGAGCAGCAAAACCGGCCGCTCCGACCTGGGTCGAAGGTGAACAGTGCGGATCCATGCACACAGCTGAGGTCAGAGCAGTTCTCAGATTCGCTTCACCACCGGGCTGAAGCCCGGTGCACTGCGAATAGTCCCGGTAGCTGCGCCAGCCGCCGGTCCACCGGGCGCCATGCGTGATGCTGTCGCCCGTGAGCACCCAGGTCGCGGGAGCCGCCGAGTTCAGGATCCGGGAGAGCCCGCCGAAGTCCGCGAGGTCCACCCGTACGCTCTCCGCGCCGGCCTCGGCCTCGGTCAGCACCCGGTCGTAGACGGCGACCCGCTTGATGCCACCGGTGAAGAACCACTCCCCGCCGGGGTGGTCGCTGTCGAGGTTGCGGGCGACGCCGACCGAGGCCAGTCCGCCGACCGACGTGAAGAAGTCGCCGGCCGGCACGGTCAGCACCGGCCGCCCGTCGGCGTGGAAGGTGGTGCGCCGGCCGTCGACCGTCACGGCGACGGTGTGCCAGGCGCCGTCGTCGTACATGGTGCGGGTGAGGTGGTTCTGCCTGACGGTCCCCTTCTCCCGGACGGAGAACTGCAGCGCGCCCGCGCTCACCCCGAGGGTGATGTTGATGGATGGCTCCGACGGGTTCGACGCGCTGAAGAGCGCCATCGGCCGGTTGCGGCTGGTGGTCCTGAACGTGACGAGGACCGTCCCGGTGCGCAGCCCGCCGAGGGCGGCGGCCTGCGCGGACAGATCGGTGTACGACGCCCCGTCATAGGTCTTCTCGACACGGTGGTCCAGCACCGGCGGCCGGGTGCTCCGTCCGGCGGGCACCCGCGCCGGAGCGGCGACCCCGGTGGCCATCACACCCGCGGCGGTGAGCACGGCTCGTCTTCGCATCGTTCACCCCTCGCACAGGGAGACAGCTCCGGCGCGCCACGCCCACGCCCTCCGCCTCGGACTCGGAATCGGAATGGGACCCAGGTCACACGAGCAGACGATGCGTCATGGTAGTGAGGAGAGCCGTACTCCCGGCCGACTCCCGGTGAACAGTCGCGGTCGGACGCGGCTCGGCGGCCGCGGTGTCTTGTCCGCCCCGCCGCGGGCGGTCTGTGCGCGTTACGGAATGCGATGTGCCCGCGCCCCGTGGACGAGGGAGGGCGGGCGGCGCGGTGTTCTCGCCGATCAGGAACGACGGCGTGGTGGTGCCCGGAGCCGGACTTGAACCGGCACGCCCGCATAGGGGCAGCGAGGTTTAAGCTCGCCGTGTCTGCATTCCACCATCCGGGCAGGCCGTGGGCTCCGCTTCGCGGCTCCGAGCCTATCGGTGACCCTCTCCCCGCCGACGACGGGATGGCCCGATCTTGTCTTATTTTATTGGCGCCTGAGGGAGCATCAGACATCGGAACTCGCCGTCAGCACGTGCCACCACCCTTGCCGCTGACGCTCCGCCATGTATGCGGAATGACGGAATTTCACCGTACGAACAAGGGCGCTCCACCCGTTCCCGGCACGGCCCGCCGAGGGCTGCCCGTCATCCCCAGGTATGACACCGCGCCCCACGGTCCCCCCCGAGTCGCCCTCCGGAACCGGAGCAGCGGGTGACTACACGGCGGCAAAGCGGCGGAACGATGGACCACGTCCCCGAAGAGTCGTCGTCCCGACAGGAGCGTCCATCCCGTGACCACCGCACCCCCCGCCGACCGGACCACCACCGTGGCCGCCCGCGCCACGGAGCTGTCGAAGATCTACGGCCAGGGTGAGACCCAGGTGGTCGCCCTGGACCGGGTCTCCGTCGGTTTCCGGCAGGCCGAGTTCACCGCGATCATGGGCCCCTCCGGGTCCGGCAAGTCCACGCTGATGCACTGCGTGGCCGGGCTCGACACCTTCTCGTCGGGCTCCGTGCGCATCGGCGAGACCGAGCTGGGCTCACTGAAGGACAGGCAGCTGACCAAGCTGCGCCGGGACAAGATCGGCTTCATCTTCCAGGCGTTCAACCTGCTTCCGACGCTGTCCGCGCTGGAGAACATCACCCTCCCGATGGACATCGCCGGCCGTAAGCCGGACAAGCAGTGGCTGGACACCGTGATCCGGATGATCGGACTGTCGGACCGTTTGAGCCACCGGCCCTCCCAGCTGTCCGGCGGTCAGCAGCAGCGGGTGGCCGTGGCACGGGCGCTGGCCTCCCGGCCGGAGATCATCTTCGGCGACGAGCCCACCGGAAACCTCGACTCCCGCTCCGGCGCCGAGGTGCTGGGCTTCCTGCGCAACTCCGTGCGCGAGCTGGGGCAGACGGTGGTCATGGTGACCCATGACCCGGTCGCCGCCGCCTACGCGGACCGCGTGATCTTCCTCGCGGACGGCCGGATCGTGGACGAGATGGACGGGCCGACGGCCGACTCGGTCCTCGACCGGATGAAGCAGTTCGACGCCAAGGGCCGCACCAGCTGACCTCCCCCGGCGGCTCTCCCGCCGGCCCGCCCGTCCGCCCTCCCCCGTACGTCTGGACCCGAGAAGACTCCCATGTTCCGTACCGCCTTGCGCAATGTGCTCGCGCACAAGGCCAGGCTCCTGATGACCGTGCTCGCCGTAATGCTCGGCGTGGCCTTCGTGTCGGGGACCCTGGTCTTCACCAACAGCCTCTCCGAGGCCCTGCAGAAGCAGTCCGCCAAGGGCTTCGACCACGTCGACGTCGCCATCACCGCCCAGTGGGTGGAGGGCGAGAACGACGAGGTCGGCGAGTACTACGAGCTGACCCGCGAAGTGGTCGACGACAGCGCCGCCGTGCCCGGCGCCGCGTACGCCATCGGCACCGTCCAGGGCTTCACCGCGATCGCCGACAAGGACGGCAAGTTGCTCGGCAACGGCTTCCAGTCGCAGGGCGGCAACTACTGGGGCCCCAAGGACCCCCGCTATCCGCTGGTCAGCGGGCGCGCGCCGAAGGGCGAGGGCGAGATCCTCATCGACTCCGAGACCGCGAAGCGGGCCGGCTACGAGGTCGGTGACACCGTACGGATGTCGGTCGACGGTCCCGTCCTGGAACCGGAGATCACCGGCGTCTTCACCACCGACGACGGCAATGTCGCGGCCGGCGGCAGCCTCACGCTGTTCGACACGGCGAGCGCGCAGAAGCTGTTCGGCAAGGCGGGCATCTTCGACGAGATCGCCGTCAAGGCGAAGGACGGCGTCAGCGACACCGCGCTGCAGGCCCAGCTGGAGAAGGCACTGCCCTCCGACGCCGTGGTGACCACGACGGGCACACAGCTCGCCGACGACCAGGCGGAGTCCATCGCCTCCTCGATGAGCGGACTGAAGCAGGGCATGCTGGTGTTCGCCGGGATCTCCCTGTTCGTCGGTACGTTCATCATCGCCAACACCTTCACCATGCTGGTCGCCCAGCGCACCAAGGAGCTGGCCCTGATGCGCGCGGTCGGCGCCTCCCGGCGTCAGGTCACCCGGTCGGTGCTGATCGAGGCGTTCGTGGTCGGCACGGTCGCGGCCATCGCCGGACTCGTCGCGGGTATCGGTATCGGCGTGGGGCTGCGCTCGCTGATGGGGACGCTGGACGCGCCCATGCCCGACGGGCCGCTGGTGATCAGCCCGGGGACGGTCGCCTCCGCGTTCGCGGTCGGCATCCTGGTGACCATGCTCGCCGCGTGGCTGCCCGGTCGCCGGGCCGCGAAGATCCCGCCGGTGGCGGCGATGAGCGCGCTGCACGCCCAGGCGACCACCAAGTCGCTGGTGCTGCGCAACACGCTGGGCGCGCTGGTCTCGGCGGCCGGTGTCGCCCTGGTCCTCGCGGCCACGACGATGGTCCCCAAGGATGCCAAGGTCCCCATGGGGTTCGGAGCCGCACTGCTGATCATCGGCGTCTTCATCCTGACCCCGCTGCTGTCCCGCCCGCTGATCGCCGCCGCGGCGCCGGCACTCCGTGTCTTCGGGGTCTCCGGGAAGCTGGCCCGGCAGAACTCGGTGCGCAACCCGCGCCGTACCGCCGCCACCGCGTCCGCGCTGATGATCGGACTCACCCTGATCACCGGTATGACCGTGATGGCCGGCAGTCTGCAGAAGTCCATCGACAAGATGGCGGCCTCCGCGATCGAGGCGGACTACATGGTGTCCATGGTGAACGGGCACCCGCTGTCGCCGGACGTCGAGAAGAAGCTGAAGCAGGCCGACGGCGTCACTGCCACCAGCCCCATGCGCAACACGTTCGCGCTCGTCGACGGCGAACACCAGTACATCACCGGCGTGAACGGCGCCACGATCGGCGAGCTGACCGAGTTCCCGGTGGTGCAGGGCGCCTTCGAGGTCGGCGGCACCGGGATCGTCGTGGACGAGGACGCCGCGAAGTCGCGTGGATGGAAGGCCGGTTCGAAGGTCACCCTCACCCATGAGGACGACAAGAAGCAGCAGTTCACGATCACCGGTGTCTACCAGGCCAACGAGCTGGTGCGCGGCATCCTGATCGACACCGCGACCCTCGACCGGCACGAGTCGGCCGATGCGGAGCCGACCGACATGATGGTCATGGTGAAGACCGCCGACGGCACGTCCGACGCGGCGAAGGACTCGCTGGAGAAGGCTCTCGGCACCAACCCGGCGATCAAGGTCCAGGACAAGCAGGACCTCTCCAACGAGATCGCGAAGATGTTCACCCTGATCCTGAACATGGTCTACGGCCTGCTGGCGATGGCGGTGATCGTGGCGATCCTCGGCGTCGTCAACACCCTGGCGATGTCGGTGTTCGAGCGCTCCCAGGAGATCGGCATGCTGCGGGCGATCGGCCTGGACCGCACGGGCATCAAGCGGATGGTCCGGCTGGAGTCCCTGGTGATCTCCTTGTTCGGCGCGGTGCTCGGCCTCGGCCTGGGCGTGTTCTTCGGCTGGGCGGCCGGTGAGCTGCTGGGGGCGAGCATGGCGACGTACGAACTGGTCCTGCCGTGGGCCCGGATGGGGATCTTCCTGCTGCTGGCCGCGGTGGTGGGTGTGCTGGCGGCGCTGTGGCCGGCGCGGCGGGCGGCCCGGCTGAACGTGCTGCGGGCGATCAAGGCGGAGTAGCCGAAAGGGAAGGCCGCACTGTGCGGCGGGCCCCGTTCCGGGTGGAACGGGGCCCGCCGCCGTGTCAGTTCCAGGTGCGGGCGCGCAGGGGGAGCCCGGAGCCACCGGACTCGGGGGGCCGGACGGCGAGGACCTGGTTGACGCCGATGCGGTTGCGTTCGAAGCCGAGGGCGGAGGCGGCCATGTACAGCTGCCAGACGCGGGCCCGTCCCGGGCCGGTGAGAGCGACGGCACGGGCCCAGCCGGCCTCCAGGTTCTCCACCCAGCGGCGCAGGGTGAGCGCGTAGTGCTCGCGGATCGACTCCACGTCGCGCACCTCGAAGCCGGAGCGCTCCAGCAGGGACACCGTGGTGCCCAGCGGGGCGAGTTCACCGTCGGGGAAGACATAGGCGTCGATGAAGTCGTCCACCCGGTACGACGTCTCGTTCCGCTGCGGGCGGCGTGCGATCTGGTGGTTCAGCAGCCGCCCGCCCGGCTTGAGCAGGCGGTGCAGGACGGAGGCGTACTCCAGGTAGCGGTCGGATCCGACGTGCTCGGCCATGCCGATGGACGAGATGGCGTCGAACGGGCCGTCCGTCACGTCCCGGTAGTCCTGTACGCGGATCTCGACCCGGTCGGTCAGACCCTCGTCGGCGACGCGCTTACGGGCGTACGCGGCCTGCTCCTGGGAGAGGGTGATGCCGACGACGCTCACGCCGTGGGCGCGGGCGGCGTGGATGGCCATGGAGCCCCAGCCGCAGCCGACGTCCAGCAGACGCCGGCCCGGTTCCAGGGCGAGCTTGCGGGCGACCAGATCGAGCTTGTCCTGCTGGGCCTGTTCGAGGGTGCCCCGCGGGGGCGGGGCGGGCCAGTAGGCGCAGGAGTACACCATCGACGGGCCGAGGACGATCTCGTAGAAGTCGTTGCCGACGTCGTAGTGGTGGCTGATGGCGCGTCTGTCGCTGTGCCTGGTGTGCAGGCCGCGGCGGGGGCGGCGGGCCTCCTCGGGGGGCGGGGCGGGCGGCAGCGGGAGGCCCGCGAGCGCGACGAGGCCGCGTACGGCGGAGCGGAAGGCGGGATCGCGCAGCGCCTGGGTGAGGGGCCGGGCCTCCTCGTCGCGCTCCCAGAGAAGACCGGCGAGCCGGTCGAGGAGAGCGTAGAGGTCGCCCTCGACGGTGAGGTCGCCGGCCACCCAGGCACGGGCCAGGCCCAGCTCGCCCGGCTTCCACAGGAGATGGCGCACGGCGCGGCGGTTGCGCACCACCAGGGTGGGGGCGTCCGGGGGGCCGGCCTGGGAGCCGTCCCAGGCGCGGACGCGGACGGGGAGGGACGTGCCGGTCAACTGCTCGAGGAAGCCTGCCAGCCGCGGGGCGGCGTCTGCCATGGTGTACACCTCCGTGACGGGAATCCCGGAATGTCGTCTCCACGTAAACACCTGTGGGGCGCGTTGGCAGTCCCCGGTGCGTGTCATCTTCGGGCAAAACGCTGGTTCGCACGCGCCGGGCGGGACACCGGCCGCGATGGCATCCGCCAAGTGGTGCAGCCGATCAAGGCGATGGATTCGTCAGGTCGCAGCCCGGATCCGCTGCGTGTGAGGCCCCTGTGGGGGCTCGCTGAGCCGGGGCCAGCGGTCCCTGTGCGAAGGACCGCGGCAGCGCGTACCGGACAGCTCCGAAACGGAGGCGACGCACCGTGGTCGGCTGCACCACGACGGGGGCATGACCCCGGCCGCTCTCCTGCCCGTCGCACCGGTGGGCCGGGGCGACGGGCCGTCCGGCAACGCCGAAGGGGCCGCCCGCACCACGGATGGCGGACGGCCCCTTCGGGGAATTCGGTGACCGGTGGTCAGGAAGCCCTGACCTCGGTCCTCTTCGGCTCCTGCTTCGCCGCTGCCGGCATCGGCTTCGCGGCCTCGTAGAACTCCTCGCGCGGGGACTCGATCGCGCCCAGGGACACGACCTCGCGCTTGAGGAACATGGCGAGGGTCCAGTCGGCGAAGACGCGGATCTTGCGGTTGAAGGTCGGCATCGCCATGCCGTGGTACGTGCGGTGCATGTACCAGGCCAGACGGCCCTTCAGCTTGATCCTCATCTTGCCGACGACGATCATCGCGACGCCCTTGTGCAGGCCGAGGCCCGCCACCGCGCCCTTGTTGGCGTGGCTGTACTCCTTCTGCGGGAAGCCCCGCATGCCGGAGATCACGTTGTCGCCGAGGACCTTGGCCTGGCGCAGCGCGTGCTGGGCGTTCGGCGGGCACCAGGCGTTCTCGTTGCCGGCCTTGCGGCCCACGAGGTCCGGGACCTGGGCGTTGTCGCCCGCGGCCCAGATGTAGTCGGTGCCGGTGACCTGGAGGGTGGGCTGGGTGTCGATGTGGCCGCGCGGGCCCAGCGGCAGGCCGAAGCGGGACAGTGCCGGGTTGGGCTTGACGCCGGCGGTCCACACGATGGTGTGGGAGTCGACCTCGAGGCCGTTCTTCAGCACCACGTGGCCGTCGACGCAGGATTCCATCGACGTGGACAGGTAGACCTCGATGCCGCGGCTCTCGAGGTGCTCCTTGCCGTAGGCGCCGAGCTTGGGGCCGACCTCGGGGAGGATCTTGTCGGCGGCGTCGACCAGGATGAAGCGCATGTCCTCGCGGGACACCGTCTTGTAGTACTTGGCCGCGTCCCGGGCCATGTCCTCGACCTCACCGATGGTCTCCGCGCCGGCGAAGCCGCCGCCCACGAAGACGAAGGTGAGTGCCTTGCGCCGGATCTCCTCGTCCGTGGTGGAGTCGGCCTTGTCGAGCTGCTCGAGGACGTGGTTGCGCAGGCCGATGGCCTCCTCGACGCCCTTCATGCCGATGCCCTGCTCGGCGAGGCCGGGGATCGGGAAGGTGCGGGAGACCGCGCCCATCGCGATGACCAGGTAGTCGAAGGGCAGCTCGTACGCCTCGCCGACCAGCGGGGAGATCGTGGCGACCTTCCGGTCCTGGTCGATGGTGGTGACCCGGCCGGTCAGAACCTCCGCCTTGGGCAGCACGCGCCGCAACGGGACGACGACGTGCCGGGGGGAGATGTTGCCGGCTGCTGCTTCGGGGAGGAAGGGCTGGTAGGTCATGTACGACCGCGGGTCGACGACGGTGACGGTCGCCTCGCCGTAACGCATCTTCTTCTGGATGCGCCGAGCTGCGTACAGGCCTACGTACCCACCGCCTACTACGAGGATCCTGGGACGCTCCGTGGTGCTCATGCCATCGAGTATCCACCCGTCTGAGGGGGGTACCTCGTGCGCCCCTTCACAAGCTTCGACACACCCTGTGTTAACATCCCGCGCTTCTTGATCCACATCGCCGGATCGACGGGATCCGGAGCATGGCGCGGGGCACCGTCACATACCGCGTGAGCTGCCTCTCTGCCGGTTCCCGGCGGACGTGAGGCCGGCCGGCGGGTTTACGCGACAACCGTCGGCGGGACCCCTCACACCCCCTTCTGAACGTGTTCAAAGGGGGTTCGGGGCCTCGAACGGGTCAACACGGCGCACTTCTTCGTTCGACCGGGGCCAAATCCTTGTGAAGAACTTCACGAACTTCACCGGCGGGCCCCCGCCGAGGGGTCCGCGAAGACCCCCCGATCGCCGCTCAAACGGTATACCGACTGCTCAGCGGAGTGCTACCCACCAGTAGTAAAGGAGAGTCAGGCCACCGACCACGCGATGCCGTCGAGGATGTCGTGCTCCGACACCACGACCTCCTCCGCGCCGATCCGCTCCATGACCGAGAGGAGGACCAGAGCGCCGGCACCGATCACATCGACCCGGCCGGGGTGCATGGAGGGCACCGCCGCGCGCTCGGCGTGCGTGGAGCGCAGCAGCCACTCGGTGATCTCACGGACCCGGTCCCGGGAGACGCGTGAGTGGTGGATGGCCTCGGAGTCGTACTCGGGGAGGTTCTGGGCGATCGCCGACACCGTCGTGACCGATCCGGCCAGTCCGACCAGGGTGCGCGCCTCGCGCAGCGGGACCGTCTCCTCGGCCCGGTCGAGGGCCGCCTCGATGTCGGCCCGTATCGCCGCGATCCGCTCCGCGGTCGGCGGGTCCGTCACGGCCCCGTCCCGCACCAGGTGGCGCTCGGTCATCCGGACACAGCCCACGTCCACCGAGCGGGCGGCACGTACGTGGTCGTCGCCGACGACGAACTCGGTC
Source organism: Streptomyces sp. NPDC086080 (assembly GCF_044540255.1). Lineage (NCBI taxonomy): Bacteria > Bacillati > Actinomycetota > Actinomycetes > Kitasatosporales > Streptomycetaceae > Streptomyces > Streptomyces sp. NPDC086080. Next base: position 10,144 of record NZ_JBITRU010000027.1, on the reverse strand, counting down.
GAGCCACCGCCGATGTCCACGACCAGGAAGGGGCGGTGCAGATCCCTCCGGCCGGTCAGCTCCCTGGTGGCCCCGGTGAAGGAGAACTCGGCCTCCTGGTCACCGGTGATGACCTCGGGCTCCACGCCCAGGATGTCCAGCACCCCGCGCACGAACTCGTCGCGGTTCTCGGCGTCGCGGGAGGCGGACGTCGCGACGAAGCGGAGGCGCTGCGCGCCGTGCTCCTTGACGACCTGCGCGTACTCACGGCAGGCGGCGAAGGTCCGCTCCAGCGCCTCGGGCGCCAGCCGGCCCGTGCGGTCGACACCCTGGCCGAGCCGCACGATCGTCATCCGCCGGTCCAGGTCGGTGAGTTCACCCGTCACCGGGTCGGCGTCGGCCACCAGCAGCCGGATGGAGTTCGTACCGCAGTCGACGGCGGCGACCCGGGTCATCGGTCCACCTCCTTCGCGGGAAGCGTCACGCAGGTGCCCTTGCGCCACCACTCCGGCAGCATCGCCAGCGCCTCGTCACCCAGGGGGTTCACCCCGGGGCCCGCGGCCAGCGAGTGCGCGACCAGCACGTGCAGGCACTTCACCCGGTCCGGCATGCCGCCCGCGCTCGGGAAGTCCTTCAGCTCCTCGATCTCGTCGCGGCGCCGGATGTAGTCCTCGTGCGCCGCACGGTACGCGGCCGCCAGCTCCGGATCGGTGGCCAGCCGCTGCGTCATCTCCTTCATCACGCCGTTCGCCTCCAGCGTGCCGATCGCGGAGTTCGCCTTCGGGCACGTCAGGTAGTACAGCGTCGGGAAGGGGGTGCCGTCGGGCAGCCGCGGCGCGGTCTCCACGACGTCCGGCTGTCCGCAGGGGCAGCGGTGGGCGATGGCGCGCAGCCCGCGCGGGGGCCGCCCGAGTTGCTGCTTGAAGGCCTCGACGTCCGCGTCGGTGGGCTCGGTGCGGGGGGTCGTGGGCGGAGGGGTTTCCATACTGTTCTTTTCTGCGGCTTTCACTCAAGGGTCACTGGTCGGCGGCGGCGTCGGCCTTGTCGACGCCGTCCCAGACGTTCGCGTACCAGGGGCGGTCGGCGGCCTCGAGATCCGTACGGGTCTTCTCGGCCGCACCCGGGTCGACGACGATGTAGCCGGTCTCGCCGGGCATGACGTAGTGCAGCCGCCGGCGGATCTCCTGCTCGGCGTACGCGTCGTCCTGCCAGCGCGCCTTCAGGTCGCGCAGTCGTTCGACCCGCTGACGGGTCTCGTCCTGCTCCTGCTGGAGATCGGCGATGTCGGCCCGCTGGGAGACGTACTGCCGCATGGGATAGGCGAGGGCCACGACCAGCGAGCAGACCACCAGGGCGAGCAGCGCCGCCCGGCCGGTCAGCCGGGAGCGGCGGGCCTGGCGTCTGGTCTGCGAGCGGTAGACCCGGGCCGCGGTCTGCTCACCGATCAGCCGGATCCTGGTCGCGGTGGAGAAACGGTCCCGGTCCTTGACCGCCATGTTCCCGCCTCCGGTTCGCCCTCATCCGTGTCCGTACGCGCGTACGTCCCCGCACACGGTACGGGACCGGGTACGGGGACGTACGTACGACGCTGCCTCGGGACGGGGCGGGTCAGCCCTCGCCGCGCCTACTGGTTCGCGGAGCGACGTGCCTGCTGGTTCGCAGAGCGACGTGCCTACTGGTTCGCGGAGCGAAACCGCGGGAAGGCGGAGCGGCCGGCGTACACCGCGGCGTCGTCGAGGATCTCCTCGATGCGCAGCAGCTGGTTGTACTTGGCGACGCGCTCGGAACGGGCCGGGGCGCCGGTCTTGATCTGGCCGCAGTTGGTGGCGACGGCGAGGTCGGCGATGGTGACGTCCTCGGTCTCACCGGAGCGGTGGGACATCATGCACTTGAAGCCGTTGCGCTGGGCCAGCTCGACGGCGTCCAGCGTCTCGGTCAGCGAGCCGATCTGGTTGACCTTGACCAGCAGGGCGTTCGCGGCGTCCTCGTCGATGCCGCGGGCCAGGCGCTCCGGGTTGGTGACGAACAGGTCGTCGCCGACGATCTGGACCTTGTCACCGAGCTTGGCGGTGAGGGCCTTCCAGCCCTCCCAGTCGTCCTCGAACAGCGGGTCCTCGATGGAGACGAGCGGGTACGCCTCGACGAGCTCGGCGTAGTACTCCGTCATCTCGGCGGCGGAGCGCTCCTTGCCCTCGAAGGTGTAGACGCCGTCCTTGTAGAACTCGGACGCGGCGACGTCGAGCGCGAGGGCGATCTGCTCGCCGGGGGTGTAGCCGGCTTCCTTGATCGCCTCGAGGATGAGGTCGAGGGCCTCGCGGTTGGAGCCGAGGTTCGGCGCGAAACCGCCCTCGTCACCGAGGCCGGTGGCCAGGCCCTTGCTCTTCAGGACCTTCTTCAGGGTGTGGTAGACCTCGGCGCCCCAGCGCAGGGCCTCGGAGAAGGACTCCGCGCCGATCGGGGCGATCATGAACTCCTGGATGTCCACGTTGGAGTCGGCGTGCGAGCCGCCGTTCAGGATGTTCATCATCGGCACCGGCAGCAGGTGCGCGTTCGGGCCGCCCAGGTAGCGGAAGAGCGGGAGGTCCGAGGCCTCGGAGGCGGCGTGGGCGACGGCGAGCGAGACGCCGAGGATGGCGTTGGCACCCAGCGAGCCCTTGTTGTCGGTGGCGTCCAGGTCGAACATGGCCTGGTCGATCAGGCGCTGCTCGGTGGCGTCATAGCCGACCAGCTCCGGGCCGATCTGCTCGATGACGGCCAGGACGGCCTTCTCCACACCCTTGCCCAGGTAACGGCCCGCATCGCCGTCACGGAGTTCGATGGCCTCGAAGGCGCCGGTGGAGGCGCCGGACGGGACGGCGGCACGACCCGTGCTGCCGTCGTCGAGGCCGACCTCGACCTCGACCGTGGGGTTGCCTCGGGAGTCCAGGATTTCCCGGGCTACGACGACGTCGATGGACGGCACGAGCATCTCCTTCATGAATCTGACGCGTGTGAGCGGGACCACGGCGGGCCCCGCGGGACCGAGCCTAACCGGCTCGGGGCGATCGGCAGGCGGTCGACCGCCCCATGGACAGAACCGAGAGTAAATTGTTTCCGAACGGAACAAAGGCGTTTTCGGCGAACCGTGACCGGAAAGCGCCAGAAAAAAGCCCCGCCCCGGTGCGTACGGGGGAAGACGCACCGGGGCGGGGAGCCCGTGGGGACGGGCGGGGAGGGACCTGCGACGCTGCCCTACTTCAGGTGCAGCTGCTGGCCCGGGTAGATGAGGTCGGCGTCCTGGACGATGTCGTCGTTCAGCTTGAACAGCTTGCCCCAGCCGCCCTTGACGTCGTGCTCCGCGGCGATCGAGCTGAGGGTGTCGCCCTTGACGACCCTGTACTCGCCGTCGCCCTTCTCGACCTTCTTGCCGGTCGGGGTGGTGACGGTCCTGTCGGCCTTCTTCTCGGCCTTCTTCTCGGTCTTCTTCTCGGCCTTCTTCTCGGCGGCCGGGCGCTCGGCGGAGCGGGAGGCCTTCTGCTCGCTCTCGCGGGTCCCGGTGGAACCGCTGTCCTGCGAGGAGCCGGCCGAGGAGCCGGTGTAGGCGGCGCCGGACAGGCCCTTGCCGCAGACCGGCCAGGCGCCCTTGCCCTGGCCCGCCAGGACCTTCTCGGCGATCTCGATCTGCTGGGCCTTGGTGGCCTGGTCGGCGGTGGAGGCGTACTTCGTGCCGCCGTATCCGGCCCAGGTGGAGGCGGAGAACTGCAGACCGCCGTAGTAACCGTTGCCAGTGTTGATGGACCAGTTGCCGCCGGACTCGCACTGGGCGACGGTGTCCCACTCCGAGGCGGTGGCGGCGGAGGCGGTGCCGGCCACCATCAGCGGGGCGGCGACGGCGGCGGAGGTGACGCCCGCGACGGCGATGGCGCGGCTGGCCTTGGACGGACGACGGTGCTTGCCCTTGCCGGAAAACAGCATGGATGGATCCCCTCACCGACGCCTACGAGGTGAGCTGTCGGGTTCGGGCCGGTTGAGTTGCCCGGCCACGCCCCTCCCGGGACGCGGCTTCACCCCAAGCCTTCTCCGGCGTCAACCGCCCGGATCCGGCGCCTACCTGGGTCCCCCGCTCCTGCCTACGGCGCATGACGCGACGACTGTTCCCGTGCTGCCACTGGCAGGATTCGGCGTGGCGGCAGCCGGGGCCCGCGGTGGCGAGCGGTCACGACCGTAGACACGCGATCCGCGGAATATCAAAGACGATCAGGGCTTCTGAGACCTATCTCTCACAGTCTTTAAGCCGGACATTCAGCGCGAATCGTGACGCCAACTGGCGCCACATCCGCACGTCTTCGGATACCGCCGCCGCTCGCCCGGATGCCGCCCGAACGCTACTGACCGGCCAGAACGAGGTCCGGTCCGCCACCGATGAGCTGCCCGCCCATCGCAGGGAGCACACCCACTCCGAAACCGACCACGTCGGATTCGGGGACGGACAGGGAGACGTCCTCCACGGACGCGGCGGGGTAGTCGGCGACCGTGCCACCCCAGGCGTTGAGACCGCCCGAGGCATGCCGGCCGGGCGATTCGGACACCGAACCCTGCGCCTCCTCGGCACTGGCGCCGCGATGACGTCCGGCTCCTTCGGCGTCGGTCGCCGTCGAGGACCCACCGGCCCGCCCCGCCGTGTCCGACTCGCCCGTCGCCGATTCGGCCGGAACGGAGGGGGAGGCGCTGGAGTCGGACCCCGCACCGGCGTCCGCCGCCTCACTCGAACCGGCGTCCGGATTGGCGGAATTGCCGGAACCAACCGGTTCGTCACCCTTGTCCTCCAGGGAGGACGACGGGTCGGGGGTGGCCGACGGAGCGGGCGAGGCGGACGTGTCACCGGATCCCTGCGACGCGGACGACCCCGTGGCGCCGGACCCGGCCTTGCCGGCGTCCGCGGCGGGCGCGTCCTGGCCCAGGCCCGCGAGCAGTCCGCAGGTGCGCCATGCGCCGACCCCCTGGTCGGCGAGGATCTTCTCGGCCACGGATATCTGCTGGCCGCGACTGGCCTGGTCGGGGCTCGTCGCGTGGTCCAGGCCGCCGTACTTCTCCCAGTCCTCCTGGGTCAACTGCAGACCGCCGTAGAAGCCGTTGCCGGAGTTCTCGCTCCACGCGCCGCCGCTCTCGCACTCGGCGATCCGGTCCCAGTTCACACCGTCGGCCGCGTTGGCGGCACCTGCCCCGAGAAGGGGGATCGCGATGGCGGAGCCGGTCACTCCGGCGGCAACGAGGAGAGCCGGGGCCTGGCGGGGGCGACGGTGTCGACCGTTCCCGGAGAGCATGCGGAGACCTTTCGCAGGAAGCAGGGGCCGGCGCGGTGAGTGAAGCTCTGGCCACCGCACTTGAGGAGTGAAGGTATCGGGAGAGGATCACTCATCACAAGTTAATGCCGCGCAGATCACGTGAAGATCACAGAGTTGAGGGAGTGTCACGTTTGCGTTGATCTGCTCGTGGGCACGGGAAGCAGTGCGTGGTCTGTCATGAGTCCGTCACTCTCCCGGGGGCGTGAATTCCACCGGAAGCGTGCGCAGTCCGCGCATGATGAGCCCTCCGCGCCAACGGAGTTCGGCCGGATCCGCGGCGAGCCGCAGGTCCGGAAGACGGGTCAGCAGCGTGGCGAGCGCGGTCTGACCCTCCATGCGGGCCAGCGGCGCACCCAGGCAGTAGTGAATGCCGTGGCCGTATCCCAGATGCTGGTTGTCGCGCCGACCGAGATCGAGGACGTCCGGGCCGTCGAACCGGTCCGGATCCCGGTCCGCGGCGGCGAGTACGACGAGCACCGGGTCGCCCGCGGCGATGTCCTGCCCGCCGATGGTGACCGGCTCGGTGGCGAACCGCCAGGTGGCGATCTCCACCGGGCCGTCGTAGCGCAGGAGTTCCTCCACACCGGTCTCCAGCAGCCCGCGGTCCCCCGCCGCGAGGGCACCCTGCAGACGCTCCCGCTGAACGGGATGAGCGAGCAGCGCGTAGGTACCATTACCGATCAGATTGACGGTCGTCTCGAAGCCGGCGAACAGCAGGATGAACGCCATGGCGGCGGCCTCGTTCTCGGTGAGGTGCTCACCGTGGTCGGAGGCACGGATCAGACCGGAGATCAGGTCCTCACCCGGGGCGGGCACCACGGGCAGCGCCTCGCGCTTGCGGTGGATGAGCTCCGCCAGGTAGCCGCGCATCTTCTTCACGGAGCGGGCGACCCCGCCGCGCGGGGCTCCGCCGTGACGGATCATCATGCCCGCCCAGTCCCGGAAGTCGTCCTGGTCCTCCCGCGGGACGCCGAGCAGGTCACAGATGGCGTAGATGGGGAGGGGAAAGGCGAAGTCGTGGATGAGGTCGGCGGAACCGCTGTCCGCGAAACGGTCGATGAGCCCGTCGGTGAGCTCCTGCACGCGGGGCGCGAACTCGGCGACCCGGCGCGGGGTGAACGCCTTGCTGACCAGCCGGCGCAGCCGGGTGTGGTCCGGCGGGTCGATGTTCAGCAGATGGGTCATCAGGTCCGCCTGGCGCTCACCGGGGATACCGGTCCTGCCCTTGGCGTGCGCGGGTTCGTCGTGATGCGCGGGGTTCTTGGACAGCCGGTTGTCCGCGAGGGTCTGCTTGGCGTCGGCGTACCGCGTGACCAGCCAGGCCTCCACCCCGCTGGGCAGCCGGGTCCGGTGCACGGGCGCGTGCTCGCGCAGCCAGGCGTAGGAGGGGTACGGATCGGCGGCGAACTCCCAGCTGAACAGCGGGGGGACGGGGCCGTGCGGGGTGGGAGGGGCGGGCTGGTCATGCATGCGGCGACCCTAACCGGGGGTGGGCCGTGCGGGGTGCCGTGCGGCGCGGGTGCCGTGCGGCGCGGGGGAGCTCGGATGGCTGGGGGCGTGGGGCGGGTGCCGGTCGGTCGTGGTTGTTCGCGCAGTCCCCCGCGCCCCTGGCGGTCGCGCCCCTGAAGGGGCGCGGGGAACTGCGCACGGGGTCCGGGGCGGAGCCCCGGGGACGGGACGGGAAGGGGCGGCGGGGGCGAAAACCCCCTGCTGCCCACGCACCCCCGCTCAGCCCTCGCCCCGCCCGCCCTCCGCGAAGCGGATCGCGTCGCGATACACCCGCGCCGCCGCCCGCAACGCCGCCTCCGGATCCACCCCCGCCTCCTCCGCCCGCGCCGCCAGCGCCAGCAACTCGTAGCCGACCCCCTCCCCCACCGGCAACGGCACGTCCAGCCCCGCCGTCCGCACCCGCGACACCAGCTTCGCCGCCAGCGCCAGCCCCGGCTGGCCCAGCGGCACCCCCTCCGTCACCGAACCGCGCCGCTTCTCCTCCGCCTTCGTCCGCAGCCAGTGCGCCTTGACGTCCTCCGGCGTGTCCGCCGTCTCCTCGCCGAAGACATGCGGGTGCCGGTGGATCAGCTTGGCCACGATGCCGCCCGCCACGTCGTCGACGGAGAACGGTTCCTCCGGGTGTTCCTCGGCGATCCGGGCGTGGAAGACCACCTGGAGAAGCACATCCCCCAGCTCCTCCCGCAGCTCCTCCCGGTCGCCCTCCTCGATGGCCTCGACGAGTTCGTACGCCTCCTCGATGCCGTACTTCGCCAGGCCCTTGTGGGTCTGCAGGGACGACCACGGGCACTCCACCCGGATACGGTCCATCACCTGGACGAGGTCGAGCAGACGGGCACCCGGCAGGTCGTAGGAGGCGGGCAGCAGCTCCAGCTCGGGCATCCGCACCCGGCCGGTCCCGGCCATCCGCGCCAGCCCGTCGGTCAGCGCGGGCTCGCCCTCCCCCGTCGCCACGACCACCACCGTGCGCCCCCCGGCGCAGGCGTCGACGATCTCCCCGGCGCTCGGCGCGGCCTCCTCGACGGCTATCCCCGCCTCCCGCAGATACGGCAGTTGCGGATGGGCGTCGTCCGCGCACAGCACCCGGTCGGCCTCGTGCAGCAGCTGCCAGGCCGGCCAGGACAGCAGGCCGGGTGCGACGCGGTGGCTGGTGGTGAGCAGGACGACACGGCCGGGGTCGTCGCCGGGCTTCGGTGCGGGGCTGTTGGCGTTCACACTCCGAAACTAGCCCACTCCACCGACAGCTCCCGAGTTGTCCACAGGCCGGTTGTCCACAGGCCCGCCGGCCCTCGTCAGAAGGCCTGCGGAGCCCCGGCCGCCGCCGTCACGTCCTGGACCCACGGGGTCTTCGCGTCCACCCGGCTGCTCTTCTCCACGTCCCAGTCGCCGTAGCGCGGGTTGAGGTCGACGTCGAGTTCCTTGCCCGCCTCGGACAGCGCCTGCCAGAACGCGGGCTGGCTGGTGTCCGTACCGAGCTGCTGGGCGAGCTTCTGGGCCTGGATCTGGAGGCGGAGGTTCTCCTCCAGACGCTGCGGCGGGATGCCGTACTGCTGGAGCCAGGCGGCCTCCAGCGCCTCCGCACCGCCGGCCTGCTCCTCCAGCCCTGACCGCATCTGCTGGATCTCGCGGTCCGTGACCTTCACGCCGGCGTCCTGGGCGGCCCGCTCCAGCACCCGGTCCAGGACCATGCCGTGCAGGGTGTCGCGGGTGAGGCTGCCAGTCCGCGCGATGGCCTGGTGGTACTGCGCCTCGTCCGGTACGGCCGCCCGCTGCGCCTCGCGGACCTCGTCGACCCGGTTCTCCAGCTGCGACACGGTGATCCGCTCGCCGCCGACCACGGCCGCGGCACCGGGGTGGGCGTCGTTTCCGCAGGCGGTGAGCAGGGGTGCCGCAGCGGCGATCGCGGCGGTGAGGAGAAGCGCGGTGCGACGACGGCGGTGCAAGGAAACCTCCTGAGGAGAGCTTGTGCGGCGGTGCACAAAGTCTTGCGATGATCGATGGTAGGCACTGGACAAGCTCTGGCCAACCCATTCGACCAACGATTCGCCACGACTTCCGGTACCGCCGCGCCACGCCCGCCCACGGGGGCGGCCCGCAAATTCGGCGCAGCACCGCCGGGGAAGCACCGACCCCAGGTCAAGCGGTGGCCGGCTCACACCAGCGACCGTGCCCCGGTCGCCCTACCTCGCCGCCGACTGCCATCTCCGCAGGTCGACGCGGAGAGCAGCCGGCCCGGCGCCCGTCACACCCGCACGGTGCGGCGCAGGATGCGGACGGCCGGCCAGCTCACCAGGCCGGTGAGCCCTTACATGAAGCCCGCGATGGCGACCCACTTACCGACACCGGTGTCCGGCTCATCGCCCCCGAAGACCGAAACCGCGAGAGCCAGGAAGCCGAACACGGCGCAGGACAGCACGGAGACGACCAGGGCCGCCGTCTGGAGGCCGGTCCGCCGGGTGGTCGCGGCAGGCTCCGACGAGCCGACACGGGGCGCGCCGCTCGCCTCGGGCGCCGGCTCCGGCGCGGGTGTCCGCTCCCGGGGCGGCAGCGGCACCACCACGGATGACGGCACGGCGGCATCCACGGCGGCCATGGTGCGCGCGTCGACGCCGTACAGGCCGGGTTCCACGTCGACGACCAGGCCGTCGGTTCCGATGAGCCGACGGCCGCCGTCGGGCCAGCTCAGCATGACCGCGCAGGCTCGGTAGGACACGGTTACCGCACGCGGTGCCTCCCAGACCGTTACCGTACGGAGCAGTAAAGCCGGGCTCCCTGGGCAGTGGCAGTGCGGGCCAGAGATGCCAGCTCAGCAAGGTGGCTGACAGCCTCGCCTTCCTCGACGAACTCCCCATCAGCCCACCGCAGGTGCGACCACTTACGAGCTACATCTTCAAGTCGCAGCGGATCCTCAGTCGCAAGCAGGGCCTGGAGCCGCTCCGAAATCACGAAGACGTAGCAGCCGTCGTTCGTGATCTCAGTCAGTACTTGAGGCTCGCCGGCCCGCATGAGCTCTTGCGGACTGTCTCCAGCGAAGAGGCTCTCCCAGTCGACTACGGCGTCCGCAGGATCGTAGATACCCACAGGGACGATCTTGAACGCTGGGCGGGGGCTGACGCCCTTGACCGCAGCCGCCGACTCGTCATCAGGCGCGATGAAGAAATCTGCCCACTCTTCCACTCCAGCATCATGCCCGGTGCCCAGACCACGTGACCAGCAAGATCCGCCGGACAGGTCCTAGCTAGTACTCCAGCCGTAGATCGTGATCTTGCCGGTGGGGTCGGCTGAGAGACAGGTACAGCCACCGCTGATCATCGGTGTGTGAAGACTGAAGA
>NZ_JBITRU010000026.1:0-137357 GCF_044540255.1 Streptomyces sp. NPDC086080 | reverse complement strand
GCGTGCTGGTCAGACTGACCCACCCAGGGGCTGGGGGCAGCACTGCAGGCTGCCCCCGGCCCCCACCAGGAAGATCACGATCTACGACTGGAGTACTAGACACTCGCATCCTTGCAAGTCGGCGGCACCTTTCTGCTGTCAGGGCGTCAGATCGGCCAATTCCGCTGAAGAGCCGGGGTTAGATCGAACGACATCCACAGCACAAACCTGACGCGCACTTCACAGAAGGAGCATCACGGACATCCCGACAAGGAGAGCTCCGACGATCAGCAACACGATCCCGAATCCGCGGACCTGTCGAGGCCCAGGGAAATGTTGGGCCTCGCTGCCCGTACTCGTCACCAGTCGCTCGGCAAATGCCGACACCTGCAGGCTTCGCCGAACCAGCACCGCGCCAAAGACAAGGAACCCCAGCCCACACAGGCCCGCGAACACCTTGGCCGCTATCGGTGCTTCGGCTGCTGTCACCGCCAGTATTTCCATGCTCCCTCTCCACAAGGATGCCACGCTTCCACCCGCAGGCAGCGGGCGGAGGGAGCCCCCGACCTGCGCACGAGAAGAACGGGCCAACGGTCAGGGGCCGGGCAATCGGCGCCTCATCGCGTCGCGCTACGAGTCATTACTTGAAGGGCCAGAGGAAAGTGTATCCGACTCCTGCTGTCACATTCATCGGGACCATCGGCGGAATCCAATTGAGCCCATATCCTCCTCCCACTTGTGCCGCATAAACGAGTGCTCCCTTTTTGTTTCGAGTCCCACCAATACCGATGGACGAGTGAACATTGGGCCCTTCGCCGGCGTTAACATCGAGCTGCCCGGCCCAACCGCTGAGCTGACTGACGTCGTCGGCATTAGAATACATTTCATCGATAGTCCAACTGGCCTCAACGCCTCCCAGCCCAATACTCGGCGTGACTGTGAAGGCGCCACTGTCTTCTCCACCAAACTCAGTGATACCGCATCCGCTAACCGAGAGGGAGATCCCAAAGGAAACTGAAACAGTGGAGCAATGACCGTTGGCCACCGGAAGGTATCCGTCAAAGAATTTCTTGAAACTGGAGTCCTGCAGTACGCCGGCCACAGGCCCAGTTCTGGAAGGCCACGTGAGGAACCCGACGTTTGAGCAGGGTTGTACGTCACAAGATCACGTTTACGCGTCAATGTCGACACGTCAAGATCAACGACATAGCATCTCTTGACCGCGCGGTCCGCGCCCGCGAACGTCAGCATCCGCTTTCCGGTGCCAGATGACAGGACGACAGCCATGCTCGTACGAGCCCCGGCCTGTACCTGAACCAGTGAGGGCGTCCAGCACCTCCAGGCATATGGCGCCTGCCGTGTCGTCGCCCACGGCGGACACCAGTCGGACGGAGCAGCCCTGTCGCACCAGCCCCACGGCGGTGTTCGACGCGGCGCCGCCCGGCAGCACGGAGCATTCCATGCCCCGCAGCTTCTCGTGTTCTGCGGGGAACCGGTCGGCCAGCGCGATGACGTCGAAGTTGACCCCGCCCACGACCAGCACGCGCTTTGCCGTGCTCACGGCCGGCCCCAGCGGTAACTCTCGAACAGTACGTGGCGCACCAGCCTTTAACGGCTGTCGGGCAGCGTTTCCGGCGGGAACGAGGCGTGAGCCGGCGTACAGCCGGTATCCGGTCGCCCGGCCCGTCCTCCCCGGGCCGGGCGGGCGCAGTGTCACCGGTTGGCACCGGGGCCCCCGCCGCGCAGTGAGGACAGGACGAGACGGCCGTAGCGTGTGGTGAGGACCAGGGCCGTGGCGGCCAGTGCGGCGACGAGCGCGACGGTGAGCGCGACGGCTCCCTCGGCGCCGAGTACCTGGAGGATGCTCAGGGCCGTACCGACCGGCAGGCCGAGAATGGTCAGGACGCCGAGTGCGCCCGCGATCTGCTGACTCTCCTGGGTCTGCACCAGCCGCGCGTAGTCCGCCGCTTCGGCGAGGATCTCGTCGAAACGCTCCGGGAGGCGGTACTGGGTCTGGAAACTCAGCAGCAGTTCGTTGGCCGGGCCGTGGGCGGTGAGGTGCTGGCGCCAGTAGGTGCTGCGGAACGTGGCGATGTGCCGTTCGAGGGCGGACACCCGGCGGGCGAGCTTCGGGCCGTCGAAGACACCGGAAAGACCGTCGGTCAGTTCGTCGATGTGGTCGCGCTGGACGCTGCCGAGCAGCAGGGCGTCGAGGTAGACGGTGCGGCCGTGCAACTGCGCGAAGGCGTAGAAGTCGTCCCCGCCCGGGTCGGCCCGGTGTCCGAGGAAGGCCGCGCCGTGGCGCAGCACCAGAGCGCTCCAGTCGGCGGATATGCGCAGCGCGTGTTCCGTGCGGTCGGGCCAATGCTCGAGCGGGGTGGGGAAGTCGGCCTCCGTGGACCTGGAGGCGAGGTACCAGAGCCAGTGGTCGGCCGTCTCCGGAAGCCGGCCGTCCTGCCGCAGCGCGGGGGCGTGCCGGGGGCCGGGCGTGAGGAACGCGACCGTGTAGGGGCGGGCGATCGCGAACGGGGCGGCGGCGCCGCGCGGCTCGGCGATCCCGGTCAGCAGTACCCGCGGGGAGAGCGGACCGTCGAGTGGGTCGGAGGCGGCTGGGCTGCGGTGGCCGATGGCGCGCAGCATCTCCAGGAGGGCGGGGCCCTCGACGTCGAAGTGCAGCACCGCCAGTCCATGGTTCGGATGGCGGGCGGTGGCTGTACGCAGTAACTCGATTCCCCTGAGATGCAAAGGCCCGTGCCGCACGTCCATGAACCGGTGCCAGCGGCATGGCCTTTCGGGTGTGCCGTAGAGGGCACGGGCGGCGGCCGGGGTGAAGTACGTCTGCCGGGTGGCGGCATCGGTACGGCGGCCGCCGAGCACGAAGGGCAGGGGGCCGGTCGGCCAGTTCGCGATCCTGGTGAACCGGACCGGCAGGACGACGGCCAGTGTCTGCCGGACTCCGGTGACGAGACTGAGATCCGTGTCCAACGGGGGAGGCCTCCGGTACGCAACGGATGGTCATGGGCCGGGCGGGCCTCAAAATACGGTCGCCGGCACGCCGCACAGCGGAAGTTCAGACGCGGGAGCCGGCCGCCAGCGCCGTGAACGTCGACCAGGCGGCGCGGGACACGGCCAGCGCCTGCCTGTCCGTGTCCTTCGAGTCCCGGACGAGAACGACGCCGGGGTTCAGGGCAACCTCGATGCAGTTGTCACCGCCACCACCGCTGTAGCTGCTCTTGAACCAGGCCGACTCGCTGGTGCTCATAGCGCTCCTCGCATCTGCTCCAACAGGCTCACCGTGGCTTGATGGCTCAGAGCCTGCGAGCGCATCTTGCCATAGCGCTGAAGCATGTGACTTGCCGATTTCGGGTCGCTGATGAGCATGCTGGTGCCGTGGCCCTCAACGTAACCGACCCAGCTGTGATCAGCCCTCTCGGCGAGGTACATCTCGCCCTCGAAGCCTGAGTGTTCCTCTTGGATCAGGGGCATGACTTGAAGCTCTACGTTGCGGTATCGGCCGACTGCGATGAGGTGGTCGAGGAGAGACTTCGTTACGGCGGCCCCTGCCATACGACGCTCCAGCAGCGCCTGCTCGATGACGAAGCTGAACGTCGTGTGGGGACGATCGACGAGAAGTTGCTGTCTGGCCAGACGCGCCACCACTTGCCGTTCGGCCTGTTCCTCGGTGAGAGGAGGGAGGTACCGGTCGAAGAGAGCCCGAATGTAGGGCTCGGGTTGCACCATGCCTGGGACAACGCGGCTTTCGTAGGCGTACAGGGAAAGGGCCTCTTCCTCGATCGCGGCCCACTGCAAGAACCACGACGCCAACCCCGCTTTCCGCGTCAGGCTTTTCGCAGCCGCCCTCAGCACCCGCCCCGCGACCGCCCCCAGAACCTCCTCCGACCGCTCCAGCAGGTCCCGTGGTGGGAACCGCTTCCCCTGCTCGATCTTGGCGACGTACGCGACCGAGTACCGCACCAGCGGCGCGAACTGCTCCTGCGTCAGGCAGGCTTCTTCTCGTAAGGCCTTGAGGACCGCACCGAAGGTCCGCAAGCTGTCGGAGAGTTCTGGCTCGCAGTTGCCACCCCCGTTCTGCCCGGTGTTCCCGCCCGTCCCGCCGCCGTTGCCCGTCGTCATCGCAGCCGCCTTCCCCTGTGCCGCCGGGCCGTGTTCGTGCCGCACCCGGCTGCTCGCCGTACCGTCTGCCGTACGCGCTGCGCCACGCTCGGCACTCTCATCGTCACGTACGGCGACCGACCCGGACCAGTGAATCGACCAGGACAGCGCGATCTGTATGGGCTCAGGGCCTGCCGACGCGCCGTCAGCTCCCGTCAGGGTGGCTGCCATGTCAGTCCCCCGCACCCAGAGTCCCACCCCGGCCCGCGCGTTCAGCCAGCGTTTCTCCGCCACCCGCCGCGGTGCGCGTCTTGCCCGGTTGCTCGTCGCTCACCAGCTGACCGAGTGGGGGCACCCGCACGGTACCGAGGCGCATGACACCGTCGTCCTCGTCGTTGCCGAACTCGTCGCGAACGCGGTCCTCCACGGCCGCGTCCCGGGGCGGGACTTCGCCCTGTCGCTGTCCTACGACGCCGGTCGGGGAGCCGTCCGGATCGAGGTGACCGACACCCATCCGGCCCTGCCGACGCGCAAGGCTCCCGACTCGGACGAGGACGGCGGCCGCGGCCTGGTCCTCGTCGATGCCCTCGCCGTGACCTGGGGTGTCTGCGACCGCCATGGTCCCGGCAAGACGGTATGGGCCGAGTGCGCGACGGCTCCCCGAGCCTGACGGCACCGGAGTCTCCGAACCTGCGTGACCCTGCAAGGTCGCCGACGCCGCAGGGCCGGTGAGGCCGTGCTCGCCGCGTGCCTGCCCACCGCCTGCCGAGTGCGCCACGCTCGCCGTGCCCCTGCCGCCGGCGGAGCGGAAACGGTATCCGACCCTGCGCGCCCTCGGCGACGTCGGTCCCGGCCCTGGTCGTGTACGGGCATACGGCGAGGGCCACCGATCCAGGCCGCGGTGTGTGCATGTTGCGCATGTAGTGCGACCGGGTGTCTACCGCGGCTGTTCCGGGTCACTCGCCTCAGAAACGGTGACACATGTCGATGGGGCCTGCCGGTGCCCTGCCTCCGGACCGGCCCCTGCCGCACAGCCGCGAACGGAAAGGCAGAGCGATGACGGAGACCCGACCCGCCACCACGACCGACTCGGGAGCCCCCGCGGAGAGCGATGAACACTCGCTCACCGTGGGACCCGGAGGGCCGATCCTGCTGCAGGACGCCTACCTGATCGAACAGATGGCGCAGTTCAACCGGGAGCGCATCCCCGAGCGCCAGCCGCACGCCAAGGGGAGCGGGGCCTTCGGCCGCTTCGAGGTGACGCACGACGTCAGCGCGTACACCAAGGCGGGCCTGTTCCAGCCCGGTGCCGCCACCGATCTGGTCGTCCGCTTCTCCACCGTGGCCGGCGAGCGCGGCAGCCCGGACACCTGGCGCGACCCGCGCGGCTTCGCGGTGAAGTTCTACACCAGCGAGGGCAACTACGACCTGGTCGGGAACAACACGCCGGTGTTCTTCGTGAAGGACCCGATGAAGTTCCAGCACTTCATCCGCTCGCAGAAGCGCCGCGCGGACAGCAATCTGCGCGACCACGACATGCAGTGGGACTTCTGGACCCTCTCACCGGAGTCCGCCCACCAGGTCGCCTGGCTGATGGGAGACCGGGGCATTCCGCGGAGCTGGCGCCACATGAACGGCTACAGTTCCCACACCTACATGTGGATCAATGCCAAGGGTGAACGGTTCTGGGTGAAGTACCACTTCAAGACCGATCAGGGCATCGAGTTCTTCACCCAGCACGAGGCCGACCAGATGGCCGCGGCCGACACCGACTACCACATGCGTGATCTCTTCGAGCACATCCGTGACGGCGAGTTCCCCAGCTGGACCCTCCATGTACAGGTCATGCCGTACGCGGACGCGGCCGGCTACCGCTTCAACCCCTTCGACCTCACCAAGGTATGGCCGCACGGCGACTACCCGCTCATCCCGGTGGGGCGCATGACGCTCGACCGCAATCCGACCGACAACCACGCCGAGATCGAGCAGGCGGCCTTCCAGCCCAACAACCTGGTCCCCGGCATCGGTCCGAGCCCGGACCGCATGCTGCTGGCCCGGTTGTTCTCCTACGCGGACGCACACCGCGCCCGTCTCGGGACCAACTACCAGCAACTCCCCGTGAACGCGCCCGTCGTCGACGTCCACACCTACTCCAAGGACGGGGCGATGGCCTACCGGAAGACGAGCGACCCGGTCTACGCGCCGAACTCCAAGGGCGGACCCGCGGCCGACACCGACCGCTACGGCAGCCCGCCCAGCTGGCAGGCCGACGGCGAGATCACCCGTGCCGCCTACGTCTCCCACCCGCAGGACGACGACTGGGGGCAGCCCGGCACCCTGGTGCGCGAGGTCCTGGACGACGCCGCCCGCGACCGCCTGGTCGACAACGTCGTCGGACACCTCCTCAACGGCGTCACCGAGCCCGTCCTCCAGCGTGCCTTCGCGTACTGGGCGAACATCGACGAGGGCGTCGGCAAGCGCATCGAGGAGGGTGTACGGGCCAAGGCCCATGAGAAGGACCCCAAGGCCGCCGAACAGAGCAACCCCTCCCGGCGCAGCATGCAGCACAAGGCGTAAAAGGCGCGTCCCCCGGCCCCGGGGCCGGGGGACGCGGGCTCAGGGGCCGGCCGGGCGGGGGCCGGCGGCCATCGCCATGAGCTGCAGCCGTAGCGCGAGCCGTATCCGCGGCGAGGTCAGGTCCACCGGGGCCACCTCGTCGAGCTTGCGCAGCCGGTAGCGCAGCGTGTTGGGATGGATCCGCAGCAGCCGTGCGGCGCTCCGCGGGTCGCCGTAGTGGTCCAGCCAGGCCGCGAGCGTCTCGCGGTACGCCGTGCCGTGCTCCTCGTCGTGTGCGCGGAGCGCGGCGAGCGGCCCGCCGAGCAGGCCCGTGTCGATCCCGACGGCCGCCGCGGCACGCTCCACGACGACGGCGTCCCAGGCGTCCTCCATCAGCAGAAGCCCCGTCCGGCCGGGGAGCGGGAGCCGGCCACCACCCACCAGCCGGTGGAGCTCGCCCGCCTCCGCGGTGGCCCGGGGCAGTTCGTCGGGGGTGTGGGCGGGGCAGCCCGCCATGGCGTACAGACCCGGATCGTGGGCGTGCACCTCACGGAGCACGTGCCGGAGCCAGTCCAGCGTGCCCGCACCGGCGTCGGCCAGACCCCCGGCCGTGACCGGCCGTCCGCCCCGCGGCCGCTCGACGACCAGGCCGAACAGCGCGCCGTCGAGGTCGGTCAGCAGCGGCTGGTGCCAGCCGAAGCGCAGGGCGACCGACTCCCACAGATCCAGTTGTCTGCGCACATCGGTCCCCGCGGGCGATCCGAAGGCCACCACCCGCCAGGGCCCCGGTGGCAGCGGCGGCGCCGCCCCCGGTCCCGTGATGCCGGGCCCGGCGGCCGTGCCGGGACCGGTGACGGAGGCGACGCCCTCGCGCAGGGTCACCCGCAGCCGGCCCGTCGAGACCCGCCGTGCGATACCGGCCTCGGCGCGCAGCCGCAGCAGATGCAGGGCGAGCACCGAGGCCACGTCGCCGAGCTCCCGGATGCGTTCCGGGGGGACCGGGGCCCGGACCACCGCCCAGATCGAGCCCAGCCACTCGCCGCCGGCCCGTACCGGGATGATCAGCCGGGGCAGGGTGCCGTCGGGGCCCGCCGGGGTCCAGATGGGCTCACTGGAGCGGGCGAGCCTGCGGAAGACCCCGCCGGCCCGGAAATGGGTCAGGGTCTCCGGCGGAACACGCCGTCCCACGATGGTGGAGACACGCGCCGGGTCGGTCGTGTCCTGCCGCGCGGAGTAAGCGAGGACCCGTGACTGCGCGTCCTCCACCGTCACCGGCGCGTCGATGATCTCGGCCGCCGCGTCGGCCAGCGCGAACAGATCGACATGCGGGCCGGGCGACCCGAGACGGCTGGTGTCCGGCGCGGCGGCCCGGTCGATGACGCCCCGCAGCAGCCAGACGACATGCGCCCACGACGTGTGCGGCTGCAGTTCGACCAGAGCGGGGCCGGCCAGCTCACGGGCCGCGGCGGCCACCCGCGGATCCGCGGCGAAGGGCACCTTCAGCACGACGCCCCCGGCCGACGCCTGGGCGGCCCGTTCCAGCAGGGCGACGGCCCCGTCCCGGTCGGTCACCCCCACCCCCAGGACCAGTTCGCCCGGCTGGCCCACGGCATCACCGGGCTCGGCCAGGGCGACGTCGTGCACCTCGGCGTCACCGGCCGCCACGACCGTACGGAGGAACCCGGCGCCCAGGGACTCCACCAGATCGGTGACCGTGATCATCCCCGGCCCCGGGCGGTACGACGGCGGTGACTCATGAGCGGGGTCATGCCTCCATTGTGGCCCGAGAGCACTGTTCCCGGCGCACCACCCGGATCGATCTCCTTGGCCGCTCGGCACAAAGACAACCGCGGGGGCGGGGCCCACCATCGAAGACACCACCGCATTCGGAGAAGAGGTTCCGTATGTCCCGCCCCGCCTCGCCCGCGCACTCGGGCCCCCGCACCGCCGCCGTCGTCGGTGCGGGCATGGTCGGCCTGTCCACCGCCTGGTTCCTGCAGGAGCGGGGCGTCGACGTCACCGTCTACGACCGTGACGCGGTGGCCGCCGGCTCCTCCTGGGGCAACGCCGGATGGCTGACCCCGGGCATCGCCACACCGCTGCCCGAACCCGCGGTCCTCACCTACGGCATCCGCGCGGTTCTCAGCCCGTCCTCCCCGGTCTATGTCCCGCCCAGCGCCGACCCCAAGCTGCTCAGGTTCCTCGCGGGGTTCGCCCGGAACAGCACCGCGAAGCGGTGGCTGCGGGCGATGCGCGCGCTCGTCCCCCTCAACAGCCTGTCGCTGGCCGGCTTCGACCTGCTGACCGGAGGCGGTGTCGAGGCCCAGACCCTGGAGGCCAAGTCCTTCCTCGCGGCCTACCGCACCGCCGGGGAACGCCGGGTTCTGCTGGAGGAACTCCAGCAGATCTCCGCCGCCGGCCAGCGGATGGAGTTCGACGTGCTCACCGGCGACGAGGCCCGGGAGGTCGAGCCGTCCCTCTCGGACGGGATCGGCGCCGCGATCCGGCTGTACGGCCAGCGCTACATCGATCCCGGGCACTTCGTGCACGCCCTGGGCGACGCGGTCCGCGCCCGCGGCGGTGAGATCCGGGAGGGGACCGAGGTCACCGATGTGCGGGACGCGGCCACCGGTGTCACCGTCCTGACCGGTGACGGCGCGACCCGGCGCTTCGACGCGGTGGTCCTGGCCACCGGAGCCTGGCTCGGCCGCCACGCCCAGAAGTTCGGGGTCCGCTCCCTGGTCCAGGCCGGCCGGGGATACAGCTTCAGCGTCCCGGTCGAGCACCTGCCGGCCGGCCCGGTGTACTTCCCCGGTCAGCGCGTCGCCTGCACGCCGCTCGGCGACCGGCTGCGCGTCGCCGGAATGATGGAGTTCCGCAAGCCGGAGGCGCCGTTGGACGCCCGCCGGATCAACGCCATCGCCGAGGCGGCCCGCCCGCTGCTGCGCGGCGCCGATCTGGACGACCGTAAGGACGAGTGGGTCGGCTCGCGCCCCTGCACGACCGACGGCCTTCCGCTGATCGGCGCCACCCGCTCACCCCGGGTCTTCGCGGCCGGCGGGCACGGCATGTGGGGCATCACCCTCGGCCCGGCCACCGGACTGCTGCTCGCCGAGGCGATGGTCACCGGTGAACGCCCGGCGCAGCTCGCCCCGTTCGACCCGCTGCGCTGACCGGCTGCCGCCGGCCGTCCCGGCGAGGTCCGGTCCGCCCCACCGGAGCGGGAGCGTACGGTCGCACACCCCAAGGGTGTGCGACCGTACGCTCCCGTTTGTCCTGGCCACTGCCGGATCCACCAGGGCTCCGCTCTTCATGTTTATGGAGTTGCAGCTGGAGTGACGGACGGGCAGGAAGGTGACCGCCGCCGGCCGGGGTGGAGGGGGCCGGTGGGCGCCGAGCGCGCCGGTTCGTAGTGTCGGCACGCCCGGGACCCCGGCCGGCACGCCCGGGACCCCGGCCAGCACGCCCGGGACCCCGGCCGGGGTGAGGACGCCCCCAGGTCAGTCCGTGGCCCCCGCCTCCAGCAGGCGCTCGGCCAGGGCCTCCGCCTCCCGGGTCTTCGGGGCGTTGAAGAACAACACCCTGCCGACGACCGGGTCACCGGTGTAGTAGCGCTCGTACAGTGCCTGGCGGGCGGCGAACGGGCTGCAGGTCATGTCCCAGACCATCCGCATCACGCGCAGCCGCCGCTCGGCGTCGACCCCGGGACCGTGGACGTACTGCTCGACGAGGTGGCCGATCTCCTTGTGCCGCAGCTCGCCCTCGGTCATCGTGATCGCGCCGCTGCCCGCGACCGTCCGCAGCACATCCACTGCCTTGCCGATCGCGTACGGGAAGAAGAACGTCAGCGCCGCGATGCCGACCCGTGATTCCTCACCCGGCCGGCCGTGGCCGCGCAGCGCCGACGCGGGGTCGCGGCGCTCGCCGATCCGGCGGCTCAGATCGAGTGCGGCTCCGTCGAGGAGCCCCTCGGCGACATTCAGCAGGCCCATGACCTCGCCGATCTCCTCCTGATAGCGCGCCGAGGCCGCCCGGCCCGTCGTCCGCGCGGCCACCGTGGCCAGACCGGCGAGGAACTTCAGCTTGGCGGTGCTGCGCGCGGCCCCCTGCAACGGACCGTAACCGACCGCGTTGCGCACGACGTTATTGTAGGCGTCCAGGTCGCCGGCGACGACCACCCGGTCCTCGGGGACGAAGACGTCGTCGAAGACGAGGATCGCGTCGCCCTCGTCGAACCGGCCGCTCAGCGGGGTGTCGAAGAGACCGTCCCCGCGGTCGTAGGACTGCCGGCAGATGATCTTCAGCCCGGGTGTGTCGAGCGGAAGGGTGCAGACCAGGGCGTAGTCCTCCTGGCCGGGCCGGCGCGGCACGTACGGGCCCACGAAGACCTCGTCGGCCACCGGCGCGAGCGTGGAGAGTAGACGCGCGCCGCGGATCACGATGCCGTCCGGGCGGCGCTCCACGATGCGCACCGCCTCGGGCGGGGCGTCCTGCGACGAGCGGTCGCTCTGCGGGTCCACCAGGGCGTGGGTGACCGCCAGGTCCTCCTTGCGCAGCCGCGCCAGGTAGGCGTCCATACGGGCCGCCTCCGCGTGCTTGCCGACGTGCTCCAGGCTGCTCTTGACGTCGAGCAGATAGGCGTTCATGAAGTCCGGGAGCCGACCCATCATGCCGTAGGTGAGCTCGGTGCGGAGCCGGTCGCAGCGCTGACGGACCAGCACGTCCTCGTGGTTGCGCGCTTCGAGCAGCGTGGCGCTGTGCGCCTCTCCGTCCACGGCGTCCCACACCGTCAGTACGTCGGCGAACTCCGGGTCCAGCTGGGCGTCGTAGAGCCCGGCGAGCGTGGCGAGCACGCCACGGAAGGCGGGGTGCGCGGTGACGTCGTCGACCCGCTCACCGTCGATGTACAGGCTGCGCCCGTCCCGTAGGCCCTCCAGGAACGCGGCACCTGAACGAAGTCCCATTTCGTCACTCCTTGTGATGAGGCTCCGCCGGGCCGTCGTGCGGCGGCCCGGCTCGGGGAGCGGATGGTCAGCGGTCCAGCAGGAAGTCGAGCTGGATCCGGTTGAAGGTCTCGGTCTGCTCGTACTGGGGCCAGTGACCCGCGTTCTCGATCACCGCGAGGCGGCCGCGCGGGATCAGGTCCGCGATCCGGCGTCCCTCGTCCACCGGGCCGGAGGGGTCCTTGGTGGTCCATACGACCAGGGCCTCCGCCTCGATGGCGCGCAGGTCGTCGTCGGTGAGCATGTTGCGCCGCCGGATCTCCGGGTCCTGCAGCGCCATGTTCATCCGGCAGGCCGTCTTCCAGTCCGGCTGCTCGAAGATCGCCTGGCGGGTCCTGATCAGATCGTCGGTGACCATCGAGGGGTCGGCCATCAGCCACTCCAGACGTGCCTTCACCCGTTCCCAGGAGGGGTCTTCCGCGGCCTGCGTGGACAGCGTCAACAGCCGTTCCATCACCTTGGGGTTGGCCATCGTGCCGCCCATGGTGTTGAGCACGATCCGCTCGGTGCGCTCCGGGTGCAGCTGGGCGAACCGTGCGGTCACCCAGCCGCCCAGCGACTCCCCGGTGAAGTACGCGCGGTCGTAGCCGAGTTCGTCCAGCAGCCGCAGCACCTGGTCGAGGTAGTGCGGGATCTCCAGCGGGTGCTCCGGCTTGGTGGAGTAGCCGTGGCCGATGAAGTCGATCGCGTAGCAGTTGAAGTGCTCCGCGTGTGCGGCCAGGTTCCGTACATACGCCTCGGCGTGCCCGGTGACGCCGTGCAGCATCAGCAGCAGCGGCTTGTCCGGGCTGCCTGACTGCAGGAACCGGGTCCGGTACGGTCCCGTCTCCAGGTATCCCTGCCGGAACTCGACCTGCGCGAGGTCGGACCACACGCTCGTGTACGACATTGTCTCTCCTTGCATCTCGGGCACGGCCCAGGGCCTCAGGCGGAAGCCGGGGCGGCGGGGCGGTCGGCGAGGAACCCGAGCAGCAGCCGGTCGAACTCCGGGGCGCGCTCGTACGGCACCCACAGTCCGGTCCGCTTGAACAGGTGCAGCTGGGCGTCCGGGATCTGCCGGAGCAGGAAGAGGGCGTTGTCGAAGCCCTGCACCCGGTTCTCGGTGCCCCAGACGATCAGCGTCGGCGCCGTGATCCGGTCCAGTTCCTGCCACAGCGGCTCGGCCGGCACGCCCGCCGACTCGGCTCCCGCCCGGCGTTCCTCGCCGCCGGCGACCGACTCCAGGTACCGCTCCTCGACCAGTTCGTCGGTGACCAGCGCCGGGTCGGACATCATCATCCGCAGGTAGGCGCGCATCTTCTCCCGCGTCGGGCCTTCGCCCGCGTAGTAGGAGCGGATGGCCTTCTGGCCCTCGGACGGTGTGGTGCTGAACAGCGGCACCCCGCCCGCGCTGGAGACCAGTACCAAACGGTCCACCCGCTCGGCGTGGTACAGGGCCATGGCGAGGGCGACCGCGCCCCCGGTGGCCAGGCCCACCACGGTGGCCCGCTCGATGCCCAGTTCGGTGAGCATCGCGGCGAATACGTCCGCGTAGGGCCGGTACTTGCCGCCTGCCAGGTCAATGGTGTCGGAGCGGCCGTAGCCCGGCAGGTCGACGATCAACACCCTGGCGTGCTTGGACAGTTCGGCGAGGTTGGTGCCGAAGTTGCCCCAGCCCGAGGCGCCGGGGGCTCCGCCGTGTACGCACAGCAGCACCTCCGGGCCACCGCCGGCCTCGTGGTAGTGCAGTCGGGTGCCGCCGACGGTGACGAAACGGGAGGTGGACTCCCGGGTGAGCGGCACGGTGGCGGTGGCGGTGGCCATCAGACCTTCACCGCCGCCGGCATCTCGCCGCCGAAGTAGTCCATGCCGTACGCCTGGTAGAGGGGGCCCGCGTAGTTCTGCACGTGGTGCAGCGCGCTCTGGCAGTCCCGCCACATCCGCTGCATCGGGTTCCGCGTGTGCAGCTGGGAGCCGCCGCTGACCTTGAAGACCTCGTCGGCTGCCGCGGCGGCGCGGTGCGAGGCGGAGACCTGGTTGCGGCGGATCTCGGCCCGCTCGGACAGCGTCAGCAGTCGGCCGGAGGAGACGGTGTCGAAGGCCCGGTCCATGTCGTGCAGGACATGACCGAGACTGGCCTCGATGTCGGCGGCCGCCGGAGCCAGCGCGGACAGCTGGAACGGGTCGCGGCTGGCGGAGCCGAACCGGCTGCTGCGCTCCCGGGTCCAGGAGACGTACGCGTCCAGGGTGCCCTGGGCCAGCGCGATCGTGGCCGTGGTGATCGCACCGGAGAAGATGACGTTGCGCGGCATGGAGTACAGCGCCGCGTCCCGGCCGGCGATCGGCCCGGCGCTGCCGTCGGTGACCGGGTTGGTCCGGATCAGCCGGTGCTCGGGGACGAAGGCGTCCTTGACGACGATGTCCTTGCTGCCGGTGCCGCGCAGCCCGACGACGTCCCAGGAGTCGTGCAGGATCTCGTAGTCGGCGCGCGGGAGGACGAAGTGGATCGTCTCCCGGTCGGTGACGTTGCCCTCCTGGTCGGTGATCAGACCGCCGATCATCACCCACTGGCAGTGGTCGGTACCGGAGGAGAACGGCCAGCGCCCGTTGAAGACATAGCCGCCCTCCACCGGCCGTGCCCGGCCCATCGGGGCGTACGGCGAGGCGACCCAGGTGTCGGGGTCGTCGCCCCAGATCTCGCGCTGCATGCGCAGGTCACCCTGGGCGAGTTCGTGCGGGTGCACACCCACCACCCCGGCGATCCAGCCGGCCGCGCCGTTGCGCCGGCCGATCTCGTACACGGTGCGCAGGAAGTCGGTCGGGTGGGACTCCAGTCCGCCGAAGTCGCGGGGCTGGAGCATCCGGACCACCCGGGACTCGCGCAGCGCGGCGGCGACTTCGTCGCTGACCCGGCCGAGTTCCTCGGACACGGGTCCGTCGCTCTCCAGCAGCTCGGCGTGCTCCAGCACGCGGTCCAGCACGGGGTTCATGGGGTGCGCCTTCCTCTGGTGGGGCGGTGGGTCAGGGGTGGCCGACGGCGGACGGAGGCGGCCGACGGTTCGAGGGGCGGCCGAGACGTCGGTGACGGCCGGTGGCCCGGAGGTGGTGGTTCGGGGGGCGGTAGGCGGATCGTCGGGCGGGCGGGAGATCGCCGGGTGTTTCGGCGGTTCGGGGGCGAAGGAGCCCGGGGCGACCGGCCGATCAGGGGCGACCGGCTGGTCGGGAGGGCCGGCTGATCAGGGCCGGTCGGCGGATCAGTGGTGGTCGACCGAGTGGTGGCCCCAGAAGTGCGCGGTGTCGTACCGCGTGGGCGTCCAGGTCTCGTCGTCGATCTTGATGCCGCCGGTGCCGAACTCCAGCCCCACGTCGGACGGGGTCAGCAGATAGAAGCTGACCATCCGGTCGTTGCTGTGCCGGCCGAACGTCTTCAGCAGCCGGTGCGGTTCGTCCTCGATGTGCTCGATGGCCCGGCCGATCACGTCCAGGTCGGTGACCTCGAGCATGAAGTGGCCCACGCCCAGCGGGCGGCCCTCCACCTTCGGGGTGAAGGCGAAGGAGTGGTGGCGGGGGTTGCAGTGCGTGAACGTCGCGGCGAGACCCGGGGCGAGGTCGATGTGGTCGGACAGCCGGAAGCCCAGCACGTCCAGGAAGAGCGACTCGTAACGGGCACGGTCGGAGACGACCTGGAGGACGTGTCCCACGCCCTCGGCGCCCACCACGAACCGCGCGCCGATCGGTGAGGCGAACCGCTGCGAGGAGGTGGCGAGACCCCAGTAGATCTCATGGTCGTAGCAGTCGTCGGGGTCGCGGAAGCGGATCAGGTCCGAGACCATCCGTTCCTTGGCCACGGCCTCGCCCGGCCGGGTCACCTCGTACCCGGCGGCGGTCAGGCGCTCCTCCAGCTCGGCCAGTTCGGCGGGGCCCCGGGTCTCCCAGCCGACCGCGCTGACACCGCCCCGCTCACCGGGACGCACCTCGAGCCGGTAGGCCTTCTCGTCGATGCGGAACAGCAGCCGGTCGGCGGCGCGGCGGTCGGCCATCAGCCCCAGCACCCGCTGTCCGAACTCCTCCCAGTGGTCGAGGTCGGTGGCCGTGAATTGCAGATATCCGAGGGCGGTGACGCGGGCGGTCATGTCTTCTCTCCTTCGTGCGGTCGTGCGGTCGTGCGGTGTGCTCCGGCTCAGCCGAGTACGCGGTCCTGGCCGAACCGGATCTGGATCAGGTCGGCGACCTCGGCTGCCCGTTCGCGCACCTGCGCGACCCAACGGGTGACGGTCCGCCCACTGGCCCCGGCCGGCGGGAACGACATCCGGACCGCCAGCCGCGGTGTGCCGGCCATCGGTACCGCCGCGGTGATCGATCGGACGTCGTATGTGCCGTCCGGGTGGAGGTCGGGCTCGTAGTAGTCGAGGTGGTCCAGGTGCATGGTGAGCACCTGGCGCCGGTGTCGCGGGGTCGGCTCGCCGTGGATGTACCGGGTGACGTCCTGCCAGGTGTCCTGCTTTGGAGCGTGACCGACCAGGCAGAGCGAATAGCCCTGGGCGACGACCCGCTCGGCGATGTCCAGGCAGCGCTTGCGCGACGCCTCGTCCTTGCGCGGCAGCCGGTCGAGCCAGCGGGCGAGCTCCGACTCGTCGGCGGGGTCGAAGTGGACCGCGCCGACGGGCGGCAGGTGCGGCAGCCGCAGGCCGATCTCGAAGTAGGAGGGTGTCGCCGAGCCCCGCTCGGTGCCGATCACCACATCGTGGTCGCCGATCGACGCGAGCAGCGAGACGTCGGCCGACTCCTCGGCGGCCAGGGCTGCCAGCGGCTCCATCGCCGCCTCGCTGAGCCGGGCGGCCCGGATCAGCTCGTGGTCGGCCGGTACCAGGAACGACGACGGCGCGAAGCCGCCGAAGCCGCCCTGGAAGAACAGCAGCGGGGAGGTCGGACGCTGTACCTCCAGCGCCCGGACCTCGCCGATCGCGATGTAGTGGTCCCCGGCGTCGACCAGCTGGTGGTAGGAGCAGTCGATCCAGGCGACCGAGTCGCGCAGGATCGGCGCGCCGGACGGCGACGGACGCCACTCCACACCGGTGAACGACTCCGGACCGCGCCAGTCGGTGACGAGGTCGGTCTGGTCGGCGGCGAGGACGTTGACGCAGAAGGTCTCCGCCTCCCGCAGCCGGGCGAAGGTGCCCGAGTTGCGGTCCGGCATGAACGAGACGAGCGGCGGGTCGATCGACACGGAGTTGAAGGTGCCGACCACCATCCCGATGTGCTCGCCGTTGTCGAGGGTCGCGGTGACCAGGGCCACCCCGGTGGGGTGGTGCCCCAGTGCCTCGCGGAACGTGTGCGGGTCGATCACGGACGGCGCCGTGACCGTGGTCGTGTCAGACATCGCGGATCAACCTGTAGACCTGGCTGCGCAGTTCGGCGAACCGCGGCAGCGCCTTGGTGGCGACCTGCTCGCGCGGGGCGGGCAGGTCGACGGTGAGCAGACTGCGGATACCGGCCGGCTTCCCGCCGAGGGCGAGTACCCGGTCGGAGAGGTAGACGGCCTCGTCGATGTCGTGGGTGACCAGCAGCACCGTGATGCCGAGGTGCTCGCGCACCCTCAGCAGCAGGTCCTCCAGGTCCGCCCGGGTCTGGGCGTCCACCGAGGCGAACGGCTCGTCCATCACCACCACGGCCGGCCGGTAGGCCAGCGCCCGCGCGATGGCGACCCGCTGCTGCATGCCGCCGGAGAGCTGCCAGGGGTAGTGGCCGGTGAATTCCGACAGCCCCACCTCGGCCAGTGCCTCCCGGGCGGTCGTCTCCCGCTCGGCCTTGGCCACGCCCGCCGAGCGCAGCGGCAGCACCACGTTGTCCAGGACACTGAGCCAGGGCATCAGCGAGCGGCTGTAGTCCTGGAAGACGATGGCCAGCCCGCGCGGCGGTGCCTCGATCCGCTTGCCGTCGAACAGCACCTCGCCCTCGCTGGGGCGGCGCAGCCCGGTCAGGCACTCCAGGAGCGTGGTCTTGCCGACGCCCGAGGGGCCCACGATGCACATCAGCTCGCCGCGGCCGACCTCGAAGTCCAGGCCCGCCAGGACCTGGCGCTCGCCGTAGCTGTGGCCCAGACCGCGGATCCGCATGATCGGGTCGGCGGCGTCGCCGTCCGGCCGTCCCTTCTCCAGGGTGGTCTGCGTAGTCAACGCTGGTCCTCCTTCTGCTTGGTGTAGCCGCGGTGCCAGGCCAGCACCCGGGCCTCGACGAGGCCGAACGCCTTGTTCGCGGCGTAGCCGATCAGGCCCAGGACGATCAGGCCGGTCCACATCGCGACGATGTCGAACGTGCGCTGCGAGTTCAGGACGAAATAGCCCAGACCGCCCGGACTGCCCACCATCTCGGTGAGGACCATCGCCACCACCGACATCGACAGCGCCACCCGGGCGCCGGCGAAGACCTGGGGCATGGCGGCGGGAACGACGAGGAAGCGGATCCGGTGCCAGGTGCTCAGCCGGTAGCCGGCCGCGACCTGGCGCAGTACCGGGTCGACGGAACGGACACCCTCGACGGTGTTGAGCAGGATCGGCCAGGTGGAGACGAAGGCGATGGTGATCACCTGCATGTCGTCGTCGGTGCCGAGCAGCAGCATCATGATCGGCAGCAGTGCCACGCTGGGCAGCGCCCGCATGAACTCCACCAGCGGCCTGGTCGCGTCCTCCAGCGCCGGCAGGGAACCGAGCAGCAGTCCGAGCGCCACGGCGGCGACGAACCCGATACCGAAGCCGGAGACCAGCCGGATCAGGCTGGGCAGCGCGTCCTCGCGGAGATGGTCGAAGAACCACAGGTCGACGAAGCGGTCGGTGATCTCCGACAGTGCCGGCCAGTAGATGGAGGTGCTTCCGGCACTGAGCCACCACCATGCGGCGACCAGGAGCACCGGGAGCCACAGTTCCCGTGCGACGGTCCTGGCGATTCTCGCCGTCCTGTTCACGCGGCGCCTCCCTTGCGGACCGAGGGGTGCCACCACAGCACGCGGCGCTGGAGCAGCACGAAGACCAGGTTGAGCACCAGGCCGAGGATCGCCGCGGTGAACGAGTAGACGAACGCCCGGTGGGTGTCGTTGATCTGCATCGCCTGCAGCAGTGCGTAACCGAGGCCGTCGGAGCCCCCGAGGAACTCGGAGCTGATCGCCATCAGCAGCGACAGCGTCGCGGCGATCCGCAGGCCGACGAAGACGAACGGGAACATCGACGGCGCGATCAGATAGCGAAGCCGGTGCCACCGGGAGAGGTGGTACGCCCGCCCCACCCGGCGCAGCTGCGGCGAGATCTCGCCGACCGCGTACGAGGTCTGGATGATGACCGGCCAGACCGCCGACACGAGGATCAGGACCAGGCCGAGATCGCGGGTCGCCCCGAACATCAGCAGGAACAGCGGCAGCAGCGCGATCGCGGGCACCGTCCGGCCGAAGTCGAGGACCAGCTGGGTGCTGCGCCGGGCGTGCTCGTTGGCGCCGATCAGCAGGCCGACGGGCAGACCGACCAGGACGGACAGTGCCAGGCCCAGCAGGGCGGTCTCGACCGAGGTGGCGATGCTCGACCAGTAGTCGCCGGTGCCGGCCAGATCCGCCGCGGAGCTCAGGCTCTCGCCGGGCGTCGGGAAGCCGCTGGATACTCCGGGGCCGCGGGCGAACAGATGCCAGACGGCGAACGCGACCAGGATCGCCAGCAGCCGGTTCACCAGGCGCCGGACGCCCGGCGGCGCCGCTCGGAGGGGAGTACGGCTCACGACAGGATCAGCTTCCCGGCGTCCGGCGCGGCCTTCTCGAACATGTCGTACTTGTTCATGTACTCGACCGAGAAGTCGATGTCGGCCTTGGTCAGCGGCTTCTCCGAGTACACCGGGAACGCGGCCTTCTCCAGAAGGGCGGCGTCCGCGCCGAGCACCTCGGCGGCGGTGTTCACCAGCAGTGCGCGGTCGTCGTTGACGGCGGTGTTGCCCTCGCGTACCGCCTCGGCGAACGCCTTCACGGTGTCCTTGTTCGCCTCGGCGAAGGCCCGGGTCGTGGCCCAGACGTACGCCATGCCGCCACCGCCGGAGTTCACCGGGGCGAGCGGACGCAGCTCGCCCTTGGCGCGCTCCACCGTGCCCACCGGCTCGGGCGTGATGGTGGCGTCGACCTGACCGGACTTCAGGGCGGCCAGGGTGTCGGGGGACTCGACGAACTTGATCGTGGAGCTGTCGCCGCCGGCCTCGTCGACGGAGCCGCGCAGGTCGACCCAGGGCGCGCTCTTGAGCTGTGGAACGCCCACGGTCTTGCCGGTCAGGTCGGCCAGCGACGTGATGGGGGAGTCCTTCTCGACCCACACATTGGCGAAGCTGAATTCCTCCTGGCCCTCGGGAATGCCTCCGTCGGTGGCCGCGGCGACATAGACCAGGTCGACGCCCTGGCCGGCGGCCACGAGCGAGGTCGCGGTGTCCAGCAGGGCGAGGTTCACCTTGCCGCCGAGCAGCTGCGGGATCATCTCGGTGGACGTCTTCGCCGTGCTGATGTCGACGTCGAGGCCGTGCTTGTCGAAAACGCCCTCGTCGTCCGCGGCGAAGGCCGGGACGCCGTTGAGAGAGGCGAAGACGGCCAGCTTGAGCGGCGCGTCGGCCGACGCCTGCGAGTCGGAGCCGCCGGAGGAACAAGCGGTACAGAGGGCAAGTGCCGCGACGGCGGTCGGGGCGAGAGCGCGAAATCGAGTGGAAGCCATGAGGGTCCAGTCCTTCTGTCGTGCCCGAGAGCTCGGCTCGTGAAGAGGATGTGTCCGTGACGGGCAGGACGACAGTGACAAAGCGCGGCGCGCGCGTGGCCGGATGCCTCACCAAACGGAATTTCATCTCGTCCGGTTCGGAAACCTCGACGTAACGCAAGACGTCACGTACGTTCCATGTACACGTATATTTCACATGGCTGGAACCGTTCCCTCCGGGGCTTCGGGCGACGAGACGGAGTCGAGATGAGCGAGATCAACGGCAAGCGCGGTGTGCTGGCGCGGGCCTTCGACATCCTCGGCTGCTTCACCGGAGGTGAACCCGAGCGCTCGGTCGCGGACATCTGCGCGGTGACCGAGCTGCCGCCGGCCACCGTGCACCGGATGCTCGCCACGCTCTCCGAGCACGGCGCGATCGAACGGACCGGCCGTGGCCGCTACCGGCTCGGCCCGCGCCTGTGGCGCCTCGGCCACGGCGTTCCTGACATCCGGCTGCTGCGCGACTGCGCCCGCCCGGCCCTGGTCGACCTGCACGCGAGCACCCGGCTCCCGGTCGCCCTGGCCACCCGCGAGGGCGACCGGCTGCACATCATCGACAAGATCGCGGGGCGGGGCACTGTCCGGGTCTGGGAGCAGCTGGGGACGCCGGTGCTGGACGAGCACCCCGCCGGTCTGACACTCCTGGCCTGGAGCGGGGACCCGGACCGCCGGCCGTCCTCGCGCCCGCTGCGCAGCGACGAGCAGTTCGCCTGGCGGCAGCAGCTGGCCGAGGTGCGCAGGCTCGGCTTCGCGCACTCTCCCCTGGGCCCGCAGCACACCTCGCCGCTGGTCTGGGCGGCCGCGCCCGTCTTCGCCGAGGACCAGACGGTGAGCACCTGTGTGATGATCGGCGGCCGCCGGGGCGAGCATCCGCCGGTGTCCCTGGGCCGCCTGGCCCGTGCGACGGCCCGCGACATCTCCACCGGCCTGCGCAACGGCGCGGCCAACACCCACCTGACCCGCACCCACGCCTGACCTGCCCCGGTGGCTGTGCGGTATGCATGTCTGAGCCGCCCCGACGGCTCTCCCGCACCCATGTGTGATGCGGGCCGGGGGCTGTTCCGCACCCATGTGTGATGCGGGCCGGGGGCTGTTCCGCACCCATGTGTGATGCGGGCCGGGGGCTGTTCCGCAGCGATGTGTGATGCGCCCCGATGGCTGTCCCGCGCCCATGAGTGACGCGGCCCGACGCCGCCGCCCCGGTGCGGGGCACGCCCGGTGGGTATGGAGTGCGCGTCGGCCCAGGGGTGGCCGGTTTTCGTCCTGTGCCCATGGGGCTGCCGGGGCTTCCGTGGTGCGGACGACGGGAACACGTGGCGCTTGATCCCTCGCACCCTGTGCACCCTGTGCACCCTGTGACCCTGAGGCGCGACACGGCGCGGCGGCGCGGAGCACCGCGGTAGCGCGCCTCCGGCCGACCGCACCGTACGTACCTGTCGCCTCCCGGCCACTCCGCGCTCCTGCCGCTCCGGCCGGTGGCCACGTCGCCCTCGCGCGTCGTCGCGGACGGGGGTCCGGGGGCCGCGCCCTCGGGGACGGGACGGGAAGGGGCGGCGGGGGCGGAACACACCGACCCCACCCCCCCTCGGGAAACTCGCTTTCCGCTGGATGCGAGCCCGCGACCGATCGGGGCGTGCTGCTTCAACACTGGGCACGTCGGGTCGCCGAGGGGCCCGAAGGACCCCCGTGGAACCCTAGAGAGGACAGCCGTGAGCGTTGCCTCGCCCGCATCGCAGCAGGCCGGCGCCACCGCGCAGCTGGTCGGCTTCGTCTGCGACCCCGACCGCCGCCCGGAGCCCGCACCCCGGGCGGCCCTGCGCGGGCTGGTGGCCGACACCGTCGGCGTCGCCGTCGCCGGGCTCGCCACCCCCGCCGCCGTGCTGGTGCGCGACTGGGTGGAGGACCAGGTTCCGTCCGGCGCGCCCGCACCGGCCGGGACGGCGACCGTCTGGGGTACGGGGAGACGGCTGGGGCCGGCCGACGCCGCCCTGGTCAACGGCACCGCAGCGCATGCCCTCGACTGGGACGACGCCGCCCCCTCCATGGCGATGCACCCCGCGGCGGTGCTGCTGCCGACGCTCTTCGCGCTCGCCGCCCGCCGTCCGGTGACCGGCGGCGAACTCGTCGCCGCGTACAGCGTCGGCTCCGCCGTCTTCCGCGCGGTCTCGGAAGTGCTCCCGCACGCCGTCCACTACGGCCGGGGCTGGCACAACACCTCCACCACCGGACGGCTCGCCGCCACTGCCGCCGCCTCCCGGCTGCTCGGCCTGGACACCGGCAGGACGGCCCACGCCCTGGGCATCGCGGCCTCCCAGGCGGCGGGGAGCCTGGCCAACTTCGGCACCATGACCAAGCCGATGCACGCCGGCCTCGCCTCCCGGGACGCCGTGATGGCCGTCGGGCTCGCCACCCGGGGCTTCACCGCCCACCCCGCCCAACTGGAGGCGCGCGGCGGCTTCCTGGACCTCTTCGGCGACCACGACCCCGAGCGCACCGCGGTCCTGGGCGCACGCCTGGAACACTGGATGACCGCCTGGGTCGACGACTACGCGATCAAGGCCTACCCCTCCTGCTTCGCCACCCAGCGCGCGATCGACGCGGGGCTGTCCCTGCGCGAGGAACTGGGTGCCGGCACCGACCGGATCGCCCGGGTGGAGGTGACCCTCGAACACGGCGGCACCCGGCCCCTGCGGGACACCCGGCCGGGCAACGGGCTCGAGGCCAAGTTCTCCCTGGAGTACACCCTCGCCGTCGCCCTGCTGACCGGGGACGTACGGCTCGACGACTTCACCGACGCGGCCCTGGAGCGCCCCGGCGTGGCCGGGCTGATGTCCCGTATCGATCTCGCGGAACGGCCGCCGGCCGACGAGCCCGGCCACACCGTCGTCCGGCTGCGCACCGACGACGGCCGGGTCCTGGTCCGCGACGTCCACCACTCCCGCGGCGACTCCCACCGGCCGCTGTCCCGCGACGAACTGGCCGCGAAGTTCCACCAGTGCGTGGGGCACGACCCGGTGGCCCGGTCCTGGTTCGACGCGCTCCACGCGGTCCCGGACGCCGATGAGCCGCGTGACCTGCAGACACTCCTCGCCGGACCGCCCGTACGGGGTTGACCCGGCCCCCGTCTCCCACCGGCCGCGTTCCGCCTCGCGCCGTATCCGATACCAGGAGAATCCCGATCATGACCGACATCTTCACCGAGGAAGCGACCAGCCGCTTCGTGGAACTGCCGAGCGGGCGGGTCCACTACCACGAGTACGGCGAGGGCCACCCGCTCGTGCTGCTGCACGGTTCCGGCCCCGGCGCGACCGGCTGGAGCAACTATGCGGCGAACATCCGCGAGCTCGGCAAGCGGTTCCGCTGCCTGGCCGTCGACATGCCCGGCTGGGGCAAGTCCGACCCGGTCGGCTACGACGACCGCGACCATGCCGCGACCGCGCTGGAGTTCCTCGACGCGCTGGACATCGAGAAGGCCGCATTCATCGGCAACTCGATGGGCGGAGCCACCTCGGTCCTGTTCGCCGCGACCCACCAGGAGCGGGTCAGTCACCTCGTCACCATGGGCGCGGGAGTCGGCGGCGCCCACCTCTTCGTGCCCGGCGGCGGCCCCAGCGAGGGCGTGAAGGTGCTGCAGCGCACCTACCGCGAACCCACCGAGGCGAACTTCCGCGACCTCGTCGACGTGATGACGTTCGACCCAGCGCACGCCTCGGAGGAGCTGGTCCGTCTGCGCCACAGGGCGGCCGTCGAACGCCCCGACCACCTCGCCAACTTCGCCGCCGGCATCGGCAGGCCCCGCCCGCACATGGCCACGCACGCCCAGATCGCCGGCATCACCGCACCGTCCCTGCTCTTCCACGGCCGCGACGACCGGGTCGTGCACTACGAGAGCTCGCTGAAGCTCGTCTCCCTGGTGCCCCGCTCCCGGATGGTGCTGCTGGCCGGTTGCGGCCACTGGGCCCAGCTCGAGCACGCCGACGAGTTCAACCGCACCGTCACCGACTTCCTGCTCCACAACTGAGGAAGAAAGGCCCCTTCAGTCATGCATGAGGTACACGAGCGGATCCTGGCCCGCGCCGAGGAGATCGCCGCCGAGGCCGGACCCAGCGATGAGCTGGGCCGACTGACCGACAAGGCCGCCGAGGTGCTGCGCTCCAGCGGCGTCATCCGGATGCTCCAGCCGGCCGAGTTCGGCGGCCACGAGGCAAGCCCGGTCGACTTCTTCCGCACCCAGCGCGACATCGGCATCCGGTCCTCCTCGGCGGGCTGGGTGGCCGGCGTGGTCGGAGTCCACGCGTTCGAGGTGGCGCAGATGGACATCGAGGTGCAGAAGGAGATCTGGGGCGAGAACCCGGACACCTGGATCGCCTCGCCGTACGCCCCCCTGGGGCGGGCCACCCCCGTCGACGGCGGGTACCGGTTCTCCGGCCGCTGGCCGTTCTCCTCGGGCACGGACCACTGCCAGTGGATCATCCTGGGCGGCCTGATCGTGGACGAGGACGGCACGCCGGTCCCGGGCGGACTCCGTCACTTCGTCCTCCCGCGGGCGGACTACGAGATCGACCAGGACTCGTGGGACGTGGTCGGGCTGCGCGGCACCGGCAGCAAGGACATCGTCATCGAGGACAAGTTCATCCCGGAGCACCGGATCCTCGACCCGGTCCCGATGGAGGACGGCGGCCTGGCCCAACAGGCCGGGCGGGGCGGTTCGCCGCTGTACCGGATGCCGTTCCACCCGATGTTCACCGCCGGCATCACCACCGCGACGGTCGCGATGGCGCAGGGCGCCCTGGCGGCGTTCGTCGCCTCCATGCGGGGCCGGGTCACGGCACGCGGGGTACGCACCGCGGGCGACCCGCACCAGCTCGCCGTGCTCGGCCGGGCGATCTCCGACCTGGAGGCCGGTGAGATCCAGCTGTTCGGGGACATCGAGCGAATGTGGGAGCGGGCGCAGCGCGACGAACGGTTCCCGGCCGAGGAGCGGCTCCGGGTCCGCCGCAACCAGGTCCGTATCGCCCGCCGCGCGGTCGACGCCGTCGACGAGCTGTTCCTGCACGCCGGCGGCTCGGCACTGCGCAGCGGCTCCACCCTTCAGCGGTGCTGGCGCGACATCCACGCCGCGATGAACCACGCCAGCAACAACGCCGACCCGATCTACCAGGCCTACGGTCTGAACGCCTTCGGCCACCCCGTACCGCCGTCAGTGCTCTTCTGAACCACCCACCGCCCGCAGCGCCCCGCACCGGGAGCAGCCCTGACCAGCCGTGACGCCGCCGCTGCCGTGGCCGAGGCGGGGGCTGTCCCGGAGGATGCCGCCCGCACCGGCACCCCCGTCCCCGGTGCGTGCGCTGCTTCCCGAGGTGGACGTCGACGCCGCCTACGCGGTGCAGCGGCTGAACCTGGACCGTGCTGTGGCGGGCGGGCGCCGCTCGGTGGGCCGCAAGATCGGCCCGACGCCCCCGCCGTCCAGCGTCGACTCGGCGTCGGCCAAACGGACTTCGGCGTGCCGTTTGCCGACATGGCCCCGGCCGCGGGCTGAGACGGAGCGGCTCGGTGGGGGCCGGGCGGGCGCGTGCGCCAGGACGACCGGCGGGTGACGGCGGCGGAGTCGCCGGTCGTGCCTGCCCGCTCTCACGGAACGCCGCCGTCAGCGGTGCGTCGGCCCGTTCGACCCTCACGCCGACTGCCCTCCGCGACGCGCGTGCGCGGTGCCGCCGGAGCGCCGGGAACAGCCGGAACGCCGGCCCACCTGCGCGGTCGGAGGGACAGGAGTGTACGAACGTACGCTCCCGGCGGTAGGCTCCCCGCATGACTGTTGACGTACTGCGCGAGCCCACCCGGGCCGACCGGCGGGCCCGCGCGGCCGTGGCGGTGCTGTTCCTCACCAACGGCGCCCTGTTCGCCAACCTGCTGCCGCGCTATCCGCAGATCAAGGACGATCTCGGGATCGGTAACGCAGCGTACGGGCTGGCCGTCGCCGCGTTCCCGACGGGCGCCATCGTCGCGGGCCTGGCGGCGGGGGTCCTGGTCCGCGCGCTGGGGTCGGCGCGCGTCGCCGTGCTCGGCACGCTGCTGACGGGCGCGGGGGTACTGGCGGCGGGAGTGGCCGGCTCGCCGGCCCTGTTCGCGGCGGCGCTCTTCCTGGCCGGCGCCATGGACGCGATCACGGACGTCGCCCAGAACGCCCACGCTCTGCGGGTGCAGCGCCGCTACGGACGCAGCATCATCAACTCCTTCCACGCCATCTGGTCCATCGGCGCCGTCACCGGCGGGGCCATGGCCGCCGGTGCGATCGCCCTCGATCTCTCCCGGGGACAGCACCTGCTCGTCTCCGGAGTGGTCTTCGGCGCCGCCGCCTGTGTCGCCCTGCGCTACTGCCTGCCCGGACCCGACACCGGGCCGACGGTGGAAGAGGCCACGGCGGCCGGCCACGACCCGGGGCAGGGGCAAGGCGGGGGAGCGGTGTCCCGGCGTACCGCGTACCTGCTGACCGCACTCGTCCTCATCGCCACCGCTGGCACTCTCGTCGAGGACGCCGGCAACTCCTGGGCCACGCTGTACCTTTCCGACTCCCTGGACGCGTCGGTGACCCTGGCGGCCTGCGGATTCATCGCCCTCGTCGGCGCGCAGTTCATCGGCCGCCTGATCGGCGACCGGCTCGTGGACCGGTTCGGACAGCGGCAGGTGGCCCGTGCCGGCGGTATCGTCGTGGCGGCCGGCATGGGCCTGGCGCTGGCCGTGCCCACGGTCCCCGGAACGATCCTCGGCTTCGCCGCCGCCGGGTTCGGCGTGGCGACCCTCGTGCCGGCGGCGATGCACGAAGCCGACGAACTGCCCGGCCTCAAGCCCGGATCGGGACTCACCATCGTCTCCTGGCTGATGCGCCTGGGCTTCCTGTGCTCCCCACCCGTCGTCGGACTCGTCGCCGACGCCACCAGCCTGCGGGTGGGCCTGCTCGTGGTGCCTCTCGCCGGACTGCTCGTCATCCTGCTGTCCCCGGTCCTGCGGGCACGACGCACCTGACCGCCGGCCGCCGGAGCGTGTGGCGGGTACGAAGGGTGGCGGACATCGCCCCGCACACGCTCCCGGAGCTCCCCTGCGCCCCCGCGGTGCTCACCCCGGGCACCGGGAGGACGTCATGCGGGGCCGCTTCGCCGCCGCGCTCGGGCCTGGATGCCAGGAGGCCCTAGTCCTGCTCGCTGTCGGGAGGCGTCACCGTCTGCGGGTCTCCGATGTGCGGTTCCGGGGACTCGGGAGGCTCGGGGCCCTCCCCGGTCGCGACTGCCCCGGCGGGTTCGAAGAGGGCGAGGCAGGGCTGGTCGGCGGTGTGCGACACCTCGAGGTCGACGGCGTGCAGCGGCGCGCCCATCTCCTTGAGCGCGCCGCGGATCAGGCCGAGATGGACCGAGCAGGCCACGTCCGGGCGGTCGGCGGCCACCGAGCGGAAGGGGCAGTTGTGGACCCGCAGAACGGTCAGCTCCTCGCCCGGTTCGATGTCGAAGCCGAGCTTGTCCATGACCGTGGTGACCTTGTCGAAGGCCTGCTCGGCGGAGATCGACGTGAACGGCGCGGGGCGGTCGGTGAGATGGCGGCCCCATTCGACGCCGGCGGCGACGGCGTCCTGCGAGGGGTTGGCCGAGGTCGCCGCCAGGTGGCCGGCCAGGATCTGGGCCAGCAGCCGGTAACCGTTGTGCCCGTCGGCTGCCTCGGCGGTTCCGGCATCGCCTCCGGCGGTCTCCTCGGCCGTCCCGGCGGTGACGGGCTCGTAGGCGAGCTTGGGCCGTCCCGGACCGCTGTGGTCGGCCCTTCCCTCCCGGACCCTGCCGTCCTTGGCGAGCCGGGTGAGGTGGAATCGGACCGTGTTGGCGTGCAGACCCAGGTCGTCGGCGAGCTCCTGCACGGTGAGCGGGCCGTCCGCGCCCCGCAGGGCTTCGAGGATGGCGGTCCGGGACGCTCCTGCGGGGGCGGGCCGGCTGCTGGAGGGCTGAGCTGGAGCCATGGTGTCAACGCCCGAAAGAATCGTGGAAACCAGAGTTGGTCTGAGAAATTCTCCTTCAGCCTAACAAGACCGGGCTCCTTGGCCACCGGCTTCTCCGGAGCGTTCCGTGCGGGTCGGCCGTCCTGTGCGCGGCCTGTGCCCAGGCTGTCCGGAGGACGGGGCCGGGGGCGCGGGGGGGGCCCCCCCCCCCCCCCCGGGCGGCGCCGGGCCCTGCCCCCCCGGGGCCCCGGGGGGGG
Organism: Streptomyces sp. NPDC086080; assembly: GCF_044540255.1. Lineage (NCBI taxonomy): Bacteria > Bacillati > Actinomycetota > Actinomycetes > Kitasatosporales > Streptomycetaceae > Streptomyces > Streptomyces sp. NPDC086080. The sequence goes on along the minus strand of NZ_JBITRU010000026.1, from coordinate 108,727 downwards.
CCGGGGGGGGGGCGGGGGGGGGGGGGGGCGGGGCCCCCGGGGGGGGGGGGGGGGGGGGCGGCCCCCGGCCCCCCCCCCCCGGGGCGCCCGGGGCGCCGGCGCCTCCCGTCCCGCTGTCGGGGCGGGTGTCGTCGGGACGGGTTCTCAGTGTGCCGCCGGACCGCCGTCACCGGCCACGAGCAGGCCGGCCGCGCCGCGCGAGAGGTCCTTCATGATGTGGTTCACGAAGGTGTAGGTGCCTGCCTTGTCGACGGTGAACTCGACGAAACCGCCCTGGGTGGTGGACAGGTCCAGGGTCTGCGAGCCGCCCTTGTCGGCGCTGCCCGGCTTCAACAGGTACGCGCCCTCCTTCCACACGGTGTCGAAGATCAGGCCGACGGTGTGGAACGCGAGGGGTTCGTTGATCGCGGCGTTGTCCAGCCAGATGCGGACCCGGTCGCCGACGTCCACCTTGACGGGATTGTGGACGTACTGGTTGAAGTAGCCGTTGAAGACGACGCCGTCGTTGGTCCCGGCCATCATCTTGTTGAGGTCGGCGGCCTTGCCCTCGGGGCCCAGGTACAGCTCCGACTGGACCAGGACGATCTCCTTGTCCACCTTGGGCAGGTTGGGCGGGTCGACGATCACGGCACCGAACATGCCGTTGCCCATGTGGTGGATCATCGGGGCCGCGCCGCAGTGGTAGGTGAAGATGCCGGCGTAGTTCGCCTTGAACTCGTAGACGAGGGATTCGCCCGGCTTGAGGTCACGCATCTCGACGTTCGGCGCCACCTTGGAGGCGTGGAAGTCGATGGAGTGGTTCATCGAGCCGTCGTTCGTCAGCTTGACCCGGAAGGTGTCACCCACCTTGCCGCGGAGGGTGGGGCCGGGGGCCGTGCCGTTGTAGGTCCAGAGGGTCTGGGTCACCCCGGGGGCGACCTCGGACTTCTTCTCCTTCACATGCAGGTCGACCTCGTGGACCGTCTTGCCGTCGGCCGGCTTCACGGTCGGGTCGACGGCCTTCCAGTCGGCCGAGGGCTTGGCGTTGGCGTCGATCTTGGCGTTGCCCGCGTTCGGGTCCGCCTTGGTGTCCGCGAGGACGGCGTCGGAGCCGCCGCCGGCGGCAGCGCCCTTGACCTTGATGTCGAGCACCATGCCGGCGGCCTTGTGGCCCTCGACGGTGCACCATGCCTGGGTCGTCTCGTTGATCGGGCCCCAGTCGAGGGTGGTCGCGGCACCCGGCTTGATCATCGGGGTGTCCTCGCCCTTGAGCGCGATGGTGTGGTCCATCGCCCCCTTGTTGACGACGTTGAGCTTGACCTTCGCGCCGGCGTCTATCTCGATCGAGGACGGCTTGACGTAGAGGTCGCCGAGTTCGATGTCGAAGGTCATGGTCTTGCCCGCGCCGGCCTGTGCGGCGGCCTGTGCGGCGCCGGGTCCCGCCGCGGACGAGGTGACCGGCGCCGGGTCGGGCCGGAAGACCCCGACCACGATCAGGCCGAGGACGAGGCCGAGGGCCAGCGCGGCGCTGATGACCGGGACGAAGGGGGTGACGGCGCGCAGCAGGACCTGTGCCCGTGGTCTGCTGTCCGGCTGCTGGTGAGGATCGGTGGGTGGGTCCGTGCTGATGGACACGGTGAGGCTCCAGTCTTGTCTTGACGGGGGTCGGAGGACCGGGTGGGGGAAGCCGGTGCCCCGACGGGGAGTGCGGCGCGGGGAGCCGGGAGGCGCGGGGCGCGGGAAGCGCGGCCGGCGCCGGATCGGCGGTCGGCCCGGGCCGGGTGAGCTGCCTCAGTCGGGCGGGTCGTGTGCCCGCTCGTCAGCTCACGATCATCTCGGTGAACATGCCGAACATCCCGGTCTTGCCTTCGGAGTGCGGGAAGATGTGGCAGTGGAAGGCCCACTTGCCGGGCCTGTCCGCCTTGACGAGCACGCTGTACCGCTCACCGGGTGCGACCAGTACCGTGTCCGCCTTGTAGGGGCTGTCGAGTGGGAACCCGTCCTTGGCGACGACCAGTTGGTCGAGTCCGTGCAGGTGCATCGGGTGCGCCATGGTGCCCGCGTTGAAGTAGTGGATGAGGACCGAGTCGCCCTTGCGGACCCGGACCGGCTCCGTCGCGGGGAACGACTTGCCGTTGAGGGTCAGTCCGATGGCACCGGCGTCCTGGAGCTCGATCGGGATCTCCTGGGCGATCTTCGTCTTGTCCGGCAGCGGCATGTCACCGATCAGGAAGGCGCCCCACAGTCCGTTGGTCACCTGCTCGGTGCCGTTGTGGTGCGAGTGGTACCAGCCCACGGAGGCCCGCTCGGCCTTGATCTTGTAGGTGAAGGACTTGCCGGGGGGCACCGGGTCCTGGGTGATGTTGGCGACGCCGTCCATCGCGTTCTCGATGGGGATGCCGTGCCAGTGGATGACCGTGGATTCCCGCAGTTCGTTCTTGAGTACGACCTCGACCTTGTCGCCGACGTCGACGTGGAGGGTGGGTCCGGGGACGGCCCCGTTGTACGACATGGCGTCGACGACCTTGCCCGGCTCGACCTCCCACTTCACGGACTTGGCCGTGAGCGTGAACTGCTTGGTGCCGTCGGCGAGGACCTTGGGCTCCAGGGGCTGTGCGCCCTTGCCCTCGGTCTTGGCCGGGAACGACTTGTCACGCTTGGCCATCTCCCGGTCCATGGCCTGCCAGTCGTGGGCCTCCTCCCCTCCCGGGGCGGCGGCATCGGCGGAGGGGGAGTCGTCGTGGGTGGTGCCTTCGTGGTCCGAGGCCGCCGCGCCGGCGGCCGACGAGGCTGGGGCGGGTGTGGTCTCCGTGGTGATCGACCACCAGGGGACGGCGAGTGCGACCCCGAAGGAGAGGGCGCCTGCCAGCACCTTTTTCCTCAACATGCTGCCTTCCTCAGGCTGTGCGGATGTTGAAGTAGTTTTTATCAGAGAAATTTAAGAGTGGACGTGTCTGCAACGTCACACCCGGACTGTACGGATGTCCGGTGTGTCCTTGAAAGTCGCTATCCACCTGCACGTATGTCGACGGATGGAGGTCGGTGCGTCCTCGGCGGCAGGCGTTCTGTTATTTATAGTAAGAACCTCGAGACTCTCAACGCCGTCCTGTTCTGGAGACACCCATGCGCCGTACCCTGCCCCGAGGAGCTGTCAGCGCCCTGTCGGTGGGCATCGTCCTGCTGATGGCGGCCGGCCCCGCCGCCGCTCACGTCGGCGTCCACCCGAAGAGCGCCGAGGCCGGGAGCTGGGCGAAGCTCACCTTCCGGGTCCCCACCGAGCGTCCCGACGCCGCCACCACGAAGGTCGAGGTCGTCCTGCCGACGGACCAGCCGGTCACCGCCCTCTCCGTCCGGCCGGTTCCCGGATGGACCGTCAAGGCGGAGAAGCGGACCCTGCCGAAGCCGCTGACCCACGGTGACAAGACGATCGACGAGGTCGTCTCACGGATCGTCTGGAGCGGCGGAGAGATCAACCCCGGCGAGTTCCAGGAGTTCGACATCTCCCTCGGCCCGCTGCCCGAGGACGGCGACCGGATGGTCTTCAAGGCGCTCCAGACCTACGACAGCGGCGAAGTCGTCCGCTGGATCGAGGTGCCCGGCAAGGACGGGGAGGAGCCCGAGCGCCCCGCGCCCGTCCTGACGCTGACTCCCGCGGCGGACGAGGCCGGGGCTTCGGCGGCATCGGCCCCCGGAGAGGCGGCCGCGGCCGCGAAGCAGCAGGCAGGGACGCAGGGCGACGCGGCGAAGGCCGCTGCCGGTCCGGCGGACGGCGACGAGGAGAAGCCGGCGGCGTCCGCTTCGGGGGACACCGAGGACGGGACGGCCCGGCTGCTGGGCGGCGCGGGTCTCGCGGCCGGGCTGACGGGTCTGCTGGCGACGCTCGCCGTGGCGCGGCGCCGTTCCGGCCGGAACTCCGGCCGCGCCTGATGGTGGACTCCCTGGCGAAGCGGAAGCGCGGGCCGGCCGCTCCCTCCGCCGGAGGGCCGACCACTCCTCCGGCGCGAAGGGTGACCGCCGCTCCGGTGCGAAGGGTGACCGCCGCTCCGGTGCGAAGGGTGACCGCCGCTCCGGTGCCCCCGCCCCCGGTCCGGTCGGCGGGCTCCCCCTCGCCGACCGGCCGGGTCCGGGTTCCGACCGGCCGGATCCGGGCGCTGTGCGCGCTGTTCTGTGCGGTCGTCGCCGTTCCGTTCCTGCTGGTGGCGGCCGCGGCGGCCCCCGCCTCCGCCCATGCCGAACTGGTCGGCACGACCCCGGAGGCCGGGGCGGTCCTGGACCGGGCGCCGGAGCGTGTCACTGTGCGGCTCAGCGAATCTGTCGAGGCCGCTCCCGACGGGCTGCGCGTGATCGGCCCCGACGGCGACAGGGTCGACAGCGGGGACACGGCGGCGGTGCCCGGAGAGCCCGGCGCCATCGCCGTCACCCTCGTCGAGTCCCGTACGGGAGAGGGGACGTACACGGTCTCGTGGCGGGCCGTGTCCGCCGACGCCCACCCGGTGCACGGGGCCTTCACCTTCGGCGTCGGCTCCGGCCCCGGTCCCGGCGACGCGCCGGCGGACGCCGACCGGGACTCCGATCCACTCCTCGCCGGTCTGGTCACCGTCGCCCGCGGGGCGGGCTATGCGGGCCTGGCGCTGCTCGTCGGAGGCATCGGCATGCCGCTCCTGGCGGCGCGGGGCACGGACAGGACACCCTTCGACCGGCTGGCGGTGTACGGAGGGACCGTCATCGTCACCGCCGCGTGCGTGGGCCTGCTCGTCCAAGGCCCGTACGCGGCGGGGGAGGGGCTCGGGTCCGTCATGGACCCGGCGCTGCTCGAGTCCACGGCGACCAGCCGGTCGGGTATCGCGCTGGAGGCGCGGATCGTGCTGACCGTCCTGGTCCTGGGGTGGCGGAGCGCGCACCGGCGGCGGCCCGCGGCGTCTCGGCGGCACGCCGTGCTCCGGGCGCTTTCGGTACTGGCCGGGCCGGCGGCCGTGGCCGCCACCTTCAGCGTCTCCGGGCATGCCGCCACCGGGCGGCGGGTCCCGCTGGCGCTGGCTGCCGACCTGGCGCACCTGCTGGCCATGGGGCTCTGGCTGGGCGGGCTGGTCGCCCTGGCCATGCTCTGCGCGCGGCGGGCCGGTCCCGCCTCCCACGCGTCCGCTGCGGTGACCGTCGAGCGGTTCTCGGTGGCGGCCGGCTGGTACGTCGCCGTCCTGGTGGTGACGGGGCTGATACAGGCGCACCGTCAACTCGAGGGCCCGGCCGACCTGATCGGGAGCGGATACGGGCGGCTGCTCGTCGTCAAGGTCCTGGCCGTCCTCGCCGTACTGGCGGTGGCGTCCCGAGCACGACGCTGGACCCGGACCCGGACCCGGACCCGGACCCACGCCCGGGCCCGTACCCGGGCCCCGGGGAACGGGGAGCCGCACCTGGACGGGGAGTCGTATCCGGCGGATGGGGAGTCCCACCGGGATGGGGAGCCGCCCCCGGACGGGGAGCCCTACCGGGATGGGGAGCCGCCCCCGGACGGGAGGCCCTACCGGGATGGGGAGTCCCACCGGGATGGGGAGCCGCCCCCGGACGGGAAGCCCTACCGGGATGGGGAGCCGCCCCCGGACGGGAAGCCCTACCGGGACGGGAAGCCCTACCGGGACGGGGAGCCCCACCAGGACGAGGAGCCGCATCCGGCGGACGGGGAACCCCACCCGGCGGCGCCGGACGTGCGCGCGCTGCGGCGGATCCTCGCGGTCGAGGCCGCGGGAGGCGCGGTGGTCATCGCGCTGTCCACGCTCCTGGCCGGCTCGGTCCCGCCGCACGGCGCCCCGGCCTCGGCGGCTGCTCCGGCGGCCGTACGCGTCACGGCCGACTACGACAGCGGTGGGCGGGACGGCCGCGGCACCGCGACGGCCCGGATCACCGGGCGGACCGACGGCGGTGTCGCGGTGGAGCTGCGGCTCAGCGACCCCTCTGGCGCGCCGGTGCTGCCGCGGGAGATGACGGCGTCCTGGTCGCTGCCCGCACTGGGCCTGGGTCCGCTGCCGGCCGGTCTGGCGCCCGCCGGTCCTGGCCGCTGGAGCGGTTCCGTGCGGCTGACGCCTGCCGGCGACTGGCGGCTGGCCGTCACGGTACGGACCTCCGACGTGGACATGGCCACCGTGGTGTTCGAGGACATCACGGGAGGCACGGGCACGGCCAGGTAGGCGTCCGGGGTTTCGCCCGAGCGATGGCGACCACCGTGGTGTCGGACCGCACGCTTGAGGCGGCGGGCGTGGAGCCGAGGGACACGGCCCCGCTCCCCGCCCGCGGTCCCCTCGCCGGACTGCTGGTCGTCCTGCTCGCCGGAGTGCCGCGGCCCCGGCGACCCCGACCGCCGGGCGCACCCGCGCCGGGAGACGGACAGCCTGCTGTGTGTGCCGTGACGGTGTGGCTTTGGGGTCCCCGCACCGTGCGGGGCCCCCGCGGCGTTCAGTGCGCCACCGTCTCGGTTTCGGCCCTGGCCCCGCTGTCCCGCACCGTGCGGGGCCCCCGCGGCGTTCAGTGCGCCACCGTCTCGGTTTCGGCCCCGGCCCCGCCGTCCCGTTCCTTCCAGGTGACCCGGCTCGAGCACACCGCAACCAGTACCGCGGAGGCCGCGACCACCGCCATGGCGACGGTCAGGTCGGTGTGACCGGCGACGAAGCCGATGAGCGCCGGGCCCGCGAGAAGGCCGGTGGTGCCCAGGGCGGCGACCAGGGCCAGGGCGCCCGGGCCCTCGGCCGCGGCGGCCACGTAGAGGCATGGGGTGACCGCCGCCATGCCCAGGCCGGCGCACGCGAAGCCGATGAGCGCCGGCCAGGTGCCGCCGGTCAGCAGGGCGAGAGAGAGCCCGGTGCCCGCCAGTACGCTGCCCGCCCGGACCAGGAGCGCGTCGCCCCACCGGCTCCGCCAGCCGTCGCCCAGCAGACGGGCCACCACCATCATCACCGAGAAGAAGGCGATGCCCAGCGGCGCCAGCCGCCCCGACGCCCCGGTCTCCTCGGTGAGGTAGAGCGCGGACCAGTCGTTCATGGCACCCTCGGTGACCGTGCCGAACACCATGGCGCAGCCCAGCCAGAGAGCCGTGCGGGAGGCTCCGGTCAGGCTTCTGAGGCCCGCCCCGTTGGTCTTGGCGGGCCGGTCGCCGGGCGGGGGAGCCGAGCTCTCGGCGAGGACCCGGGGTCTGGAGGCGGCCAGCAGCAGGACCAGCAGCACCGCCGCCACCGCGAAGTGCGCGGTGACGGAGTGGGTGACGGCGTTCGTCCCCGAGGCGAGCAGCGCGCCGCCGAACGCCCCGGCGCTGAACATCGCGTGCAACTGGGCCATCGCGGCCCGGCCGTAGTGCTCCTCGAGGGCGGCGCCCCGCGCGTTCATGGCGACGTTCAGACAGCCGACGGCCACACCGTCGACGAAGATCACCGCCAGGGCGAGCGGGTAGCCGCCGGCCGCGGCGAGCGCCGGCAGCACCGCCACCAGCACTCCCGCGGACCACACCGCCAGCAGGCGTGAGCCCAGCCGCCGCATCAACGGCGCGACCAGGGGGAAGGACACCGCCGCCCCGACACCGCAGATCATCAGCAGCAGCCCCAGCTGCGTTTCGCCCAGGCCGAAACGGGATTTGAGCGCGGGCAGCCGGGAGGCCCAGGTGGCGTACTGGAAGCCGAGGAAACAGAACAGCGCGGCCGTGGCCAGCTGGTCACGGCGGAAATCGCCGGGGGTGGGCAGCATCAGTGGTCAGGACCCCTCTTCAGATCTTCAGAGCCAGAGCCGCCGGAGCGGTGGTACGGGACCGGGCGGGACAGGTAGACGGCGCCGTCGCCGTAACTCCCGTGGAGTTCGGCACCCGGGTCGGGCCGGAAGCCGTGCCCGGCCCAGAAGCCCTCGGTCCCGCCGACGGCGATCAGCGAGATCCGCTCGTACGACAACCGCCCGGCGGCCGTGCCGAGATGCCGCAGCAGCCTGCTGCCCAGCCCTCGGCCGCGGAGGCCCTCCGCGATCACCAGGTCGTGCAGATGCAGATTGCGCGAGTCGAACGTCTCCTCCTCCGGGCGGGTGAGATCCGGGTAGCGGTACCGCGGGTAGGGCAGGGCGAGTACATAGCCCACGACGCGGCCGCCGTGCTCCAGGACGAAACACGTCTCCGGGGACGCGCGACCCCGGGAGCGCAGCGCCTCGGCCCCCTCGGACAGCGCGGCCGGCGCGTACACCTCGGCCTCCAGGGCGACCATCCGCGGCCAGTCCTCCTCGGTGACGGCACGGACGCGTACCTCCGCGGCGCGCTCGCCGACGCAGACGCGGGGGAGCGGGCCGAAGCCGTTGAACCCCTCGGTCATGTAACTGGCGGCGTACGCCCCGGCGGACAGCACCCACACCGGGTCGCCCGAGGCGACACCCCTCGGCACCCGCACCCCGCGGTACTCGTGGGCGTAGGCGTCGTCGCTGTCGCAGGTGGGCCCCGCGACGACGACCGGCACCGAGGCGGCGTCGGTCACGTCCGGGTGGGACGGGAAGACCAGCGGGTACCGCACCCCGTCCATCTCGTAGAGCCCGTTGAACTTGCCGCAGCTCAGGTACAGCCAGTGCTCACGGTTCCCGTCGGGCTGAAGGCGGGACGTCAGCCGGGAGACATGGGCCCTGATCGCGCCGTGGTCGGCGACCAGATGGCGGCCCGGTTCCACGACGAAGTCCAGGGGACGGGGGGACAGTTCCGCCAGCCGTTCCATGCCCTCGCGCAGCACGGCGAAGATCTTGTCCAGCGGAGGGTCCAGCCGCTCGCCCCGGCGGTCGGCGTAGCCGAGCGCGGGCAGACCCCCGCCGAGATTGACGTGGTCCGGCACGATCCCGCGGCCGTGCAGCGCGCTGAGCACCTCGGCGAGGGCCGCGAAGGCCTGCTGCCATGCCTCGGTGGTCATCTGCTGCGAACCGACGTGCACCGAAAGACCGGCGGGGACGAGACCCGCGTCCCGGGCGGCCTCCAGCACCCGTACGGCGTCGTCCGCCGAGCACCCGAACTTGCGGCTCAGTCCCCACAGCGCGCCCTCGCCCGTGGTCGCCAGCCGGCAGAACATCCGGGAGCCCGGCGCGTGTTGGGCGAGGGCCGCCACGTCCTCCGTGCTGTCCGTGGCGAAGTCCCGCACCCCGAGTGCGTACGCCTGAGCGATGTCCCGGTCGGACTTGACCGTGTTGCCGTAGTGGACGCGTCGCGCGGGCACATCCGTCGCCAGTGCCCGGACGATCTCCTGGGGGCTCGCCGCGTCGAAGCCGGCGCCCCGGCCCGCCAGACGGGCCAGCACCTCCTCCACCGGGCACGCCTTCATGGCGAACCGCACGTCGACGCCGGGCAGTTCCCCGGTCAGCGCGTCGTACCGGTCGGCGATCCCGTCCAGGTCGTAGACGAGCGCGTCCTCGGTCGCGGCCGCGAGCGCGGCGCGCAGGGTCCCGTTCACCGCAGAGCGCCCCGGCTCGCGTCCACCAGCGCCTCCCAGACGCCGATGAGCTGCACGAACTCCTCGGTGTCCAGCGCGGCCTCGTCCAGCAGCCGCTCCCGGCCGGCCGTCATGCCGTGCGCGAACTCGGCGTACCTCCCGCCGAGCCGGCCGTACACCGCGGCCACGGTGTCCAGCCGGCGCTCGTTCTCCGCACTGTCCAGCCGCACGCTCTCGGAGAGGAACGCGGCGAACGGCGCGGGGTCGAGCCGGCCCTCGTCGTCCAGCAGCGAGGTGCCCGCGTCGGCCATCCGGTCGTAGACGTAGTGGAAATACAGCATCGACAGCAGGAACTTCACGAACCGGGTCTGGTACGCCAGGAATCCGGCGTGGGTGCGGCGCTCCCCGGTGTAGTAGTTCTCGATGTGCCGGTTGTGCAGGACGCCGGGCAGGGCGGCGTCGTACACGGCGTGGATGAGGAAGTAGTCGCTGCCGATGGTCGCGGTGGCCGGCGGCAGCGGCAGCCGCTCGTACACGTCCCGGTCGAACGCGATGTTGGACATGTCGACCCGCATCGGGTCGACCAGTGTCAGCGTCGAGCGGTCACCGGTGAAGGGCATCAGCCCGGCGCCCTTGAAGGACTCCTCGGCCAGCTCCCGCCGCTGCTCGGCGGACCAGTGGCCGGGCGCCCAGAGTCCGACGACCTCGTCGTACGCGTCCTTGTCGAGCTCGCGGATCCCGCCGACGTCGACGGAGAGTTCCCCGATGAAGGAGGCACCCACCATCGAGACGGGGCGGTGGGCGAGCGCGGGGTCGAGGGCCACCTCCGTCACCCCGGAGAAGGCGTCGAAGGCGCGTTTGCCCAGGGAGGTCAGCTCGTGGTGGACGGGGTACACGGGCTCGCCCCCGAAGACCTGGTAGGCGCAGTCGGAATCGCGCCGGTGCACCGAACGGCAGCCCAGCGCCGCCGCGATCAGGAACGCCCGGTTGGTGCAGGCGCCGTAGGAGAGCGCGTCCGGGAGCAGGAGACCGAGGATCCGTTCCGGCTCCGGGAGCGCGGCCCGCTCGATCGCCCCCCGCAGGAACTCCCGTTGTGCGGACTCGTCGAGATGGTGCACGACGACACCCGGGTCGCCGGGCAGCGCGGCGACCGTCCGGGCGTGCCCCGCCCGGGTCGCCGGGTCGGAGGAGTCGAGGATCAGCAGCCGCACCTCGACGTCGAAGTGCGCCGCGGCGTAGGCGGCTTCGGCGCCGATGGCCGTGATGGTCGCGGAGCACTCCCGGTCGGTCGGGAGCGCCAGACATATCCGGTGCACGTCGGTCCCCCGCCTCATCGTGTCCGCTCGTGCCAGCTGTCGAGCCCCAGCAACGTACGGCCCAGCCCGTCGAGTTCGGCGGGCCCGTAGCGCAGGGACTCGTGCTTCGTGGCGTCGCCGAGCAGGGTCGCGTTCCAGTCGGGTGTGCTGAGCGTGCGCCAGGACTCCACCCGGGAGCGGCGCAGTTCCTCGTGCTCCTCCAGCGCGGGCATCATCGACAGGTACTGCACCGCCCGCACCCCGTCGGCGGAGGAGTTGCCGGCCACTCCGTGTGCCAGCATGCCGTTGAAGATCAGCAGGTCACCGGCACGCAGCTGGGGCCGGACCACCGGGAACTCCGTACGGTCGGTCCCGGGCCGGATCGGGTCACGGCCGGCCGGCTGCCCGAGCCTCCACTCCTCGAACCGGCGGAAAAGCTCCGGTGAGCACTGGAAACCCCCCTGGTCGGGTTCCGTGTCGGTGAGCGCGATGACGCCCTGCACCCGCTGCGGCGGCACGCTCGCCGTGGTGTCCACGTCCCAGTGCAGCTCGATGTCGAAGCCCTCGTCGGTGGGGTCGATCAGGGAGCGCGAACGGTTGCGCACATTGGGCGGATTGAGGTTGAGGCGGTCCAGGGTGACCCACAGTTCCTCGCAGTCCCAGACGTCCACGAAGGCGTCGTGGATCCGCCGGGTCTGTCGGCTGTCCCAGATCAGCTGGTGGTGGTACGCCTCGACGAAGCCGTAGACGAACAGGTCCCGGTCGAGGTCCGAACGGAAGGTGCGCTCCTGGTACCAGGTCTCGGGGCGCTGGGGGTCGAGGCCCTGGAACTCCCAGGCGAACTCCAGCAGCAGCTTGGCCGCGTCGGGGGAGATCGCCTCCGGGACCACCACGTAACCGTGACTCTGCCAGGACGCGAACTGCTCCTCGGAGAGCACCCGCAGCGGCAGGTCCTTCCTCAGATGCCTCAACTGCGTCTCGGCGAGGTAGGTCTCACCGTCGGCACTGAAGTAGGGGCGTTCGGAGGCGGCGCGGTGTAAGAAGCGGTGGTGCGTCGTCATGCGGTACTCCGGAACTCTGGATCGCTCACGGCATGCGGACAGAAGGAAGGAACAGAAGGAAGGAGCAGGAGGAAGAAACAGGAAGGGAAAGGGCGGGACGAGGGAGCCGGTGACCGGCCGGTACTACACGGTCCCCGTACGGTCCGGCGGTACCCCGGCCGTGGTGGCCGGCGGCGGCGCGGCCGGTGTGGGGGTGTTGGTGGTGCTGACATCGATGTCGCCGACCGGGACGGTGAGGCATGCCCGCCCCCGGTCCGGCGCCGTCGTCCCCCCAGAGCCGGGCCGGAGGACGGAGTGCCCCCACCGTGGCAGTCGCGGGCGGCTGCTCTCGGCCATGCGGGACCTCCGTGCGGGGCTGTGCACGCGGCGGGACGCGGGAAGCGTGCGCCGCGAATGGTTCAGACCACTGGGATGGTGGACTGGACCAATGTGCCCTGTCAAGAAAGGTGTTTCCCAACTCTCTTTCATATAAAGGAAGTTGAATAAAAACCGCCGGGTCAGGGCCCCGGGCGGGTCAGGGTCGCCGTGAACTTGTAGCGCGAGCCGCGGTACACCGAGCGGACCCACTCCACCGGCGTGCCCATCTCGTCCCGCGAGTGGCGGGACAGCAGCAGCATCGGCAGCCCCACGTCGGTACCGAGCAGTCCGGCCTCGCGCGGGGTCGCCGGCGAGGTCTCGATCGTCTCGTCGGCCTCCGCCGGCCGCACCCCGTACACCTCGGCGAGGGTGGTGTAGAGCGAGGTGTAGCGGGAGAGGTTGCGGCGCAGCTGGGGGAATCGCCGGGCGGACAGATGGGTCGCCTCGATCGCCATCGGCTCACCGCCTGCCAGCCGCAGCCGCTCGATCCGCAGCACCCGGTCCTCCGGCTCCACCTCCAGCAGGGCCGCCAACTCCTCGTCGGCGGCGACGTAGCCGATCTCCAGCACCTGGGAGGTGGGATGGAGTCCCTGGGCCCGCATGTCCTCGGTGTAGGAGGTCAGCTGGAGTGTCCGGTAGACCTTCGGGCGGGCGACGAACGTGCCTTTTCCCTGGATCCGGTCCAGCCGCCCCTCGCTCACCAGTTCCTGCAGGGCCTTGCGGATCGTGGTGCGGGAGGTGCGGAACTCGACGGCGAGCAGGCGCTCGGCCGGCATCGGGGCGCCGGGCGCGCGCTCGTCGGTCATCTGCAGTAACCGCTGCTTGATGCGGTAGTACTTCGGAACGCGACCGGTACGGCCCGGCGCTCCCGTTCGGGCCTGGGCGCTGCTGACGTCCGTGCTCATGACCTGCCTTCCGGCTGCGGTGTCCGGCGCGCGGACGGCAGGTGCCGGCCGCGGTGCACGTCGGCGGACGGCCGGGTTCGGCGCCGCACGCTCGGCGATCCCGTTATAACGGTGCGTTCTCGCTTTGGTCTAGTCCAACCCTCGAGGCGTCCCTGTTTGGGGTGAGTTCTGCCGCCGTTCGGGAGTGTCCGAGCCGTTACTCGGGCGTGAGTCCATGACCCTTGACAGGGCCATAGGTCTAGGCCAAGCTCCCCCTTGCTGGTCTAAACCATTTAGAGGAAGCCGGGTCCCAGCCCGCCGAGCTGTTGCGCCGTTGTGGGGGTCACTGCCGAGGGCGTGGGTGTGGAAGGCATTCCTGAGGAGGGGTGGCGCGTGAAGCGCAAGCTGATAGCCGCGATCGGGGTCGCGGGCATGCTGTTCTCCGTCGCTGCGTGCGGCGGCGACGACGGTGGCGGCGACAAGAAGGCCGGCGCGGACGGTTATGCCGGTGAGACGCTCACCGTGTGGGTGATGGACGGCTCGTCGCCGGACCAGTGGCAGAAGGACCTCGCCACGGAGTTCGAGAAGAAGACCAAGGCGAAGGTCACGTTCGAGGTCCAGCAGTGGAACGGCATCCAGCAGAAGCTGACCACCTCGCTGTCCGAGGAGAACCCGCCGGACGTCTTCGAGATCGGCAACACCCAGACCCCGGCCTACGCCAAGACCGGCGGCCTCGCCGACCTCGCTGACCTCAAGTCCGAGATCGGTGGCGAGTGGACCGAGTCCCTCAACGAGTCGTCCGTCTTCGAGGGCAAGCAGTACGCGGCGCCCTGGTACTTCGCCAACCGGGTCGTCCTCTACAACAAGAAGGTCTGGGCGGACGCCGGCCTCAAGGACACCCCCAAGACCCGCGACGAGTTCTACGCCGCGCTCAAGACGATCGGTGACAGGACCGACGCCGAGCCGATCTACCTGCCGGGCCAGAACTGGTACCACTTCGTCGGCCTGGTGATCGGCGAGGGCGGCGAGCTGGTCAAGAAGGACGGCGACAAGTACGTCTCCAACCTCGACGACCCGAAGGTCGCCGCCGCCGCGGAGACGTACAAGAAGTTCCAGGCGCTGTCCAAGGCGCCCAAGGACAAGGACGAGGCCACCCCGCAGCAGGGCGAGGTCTTCGCCGACGGCAAGGTCGGCGCGTTCATCGGCATGGGCTGGGAAGCCGGCATCGCGATCGAGGCCAACCCGAAGATCGAGAAGGACATCGGCTACTTCACCATCCCCGGTGCCACGGCCGACAAGCCCGAAGGTGTCTTCCTCGGCGGCTCCAACCTCGCGGTCGCCGCGGGCAGCAAGAAGCAGGAGCTCGCCAAGGAGTTCCTGAAGCTCGCCCTCTCCGACAAGTTCGAGGGCCAGTTGGCCAAGCTCAACGGCGTCATCCCCAACAAGGAGTCGCTGCAGAGCAACCTGAAGGGCAACGCCCCCGCCGAGGCCGCCGCACCGGCCGCCGCCGTCGGTGGCACCACCCCGCTGATCCCGGAGTGGGCCGCGGTGGAGAACGCGCCCAACCCGATCAAGACGTACCTGACCGCCGTGCTGAACGGCAAGTCCCCGGCCCAGGCCGCGGCGCAGGTCGAGGGCGAGTTCAACAAGCGCCTCTCGCAGCAGCAGTAGGCGCGGCGAGCGCACGGAGCGGGCGGGGGCCGGCCACTCGCCGGCCCTCGCCCCGGCGTCGAGTATGTCGAGAAGAGAGATCGCGAGCATGACCGTGCAGACCGAACGGCCGCCCTCCGGCCCGGCGGACGTCCGCAAGGCGGACGACGGGGGACCCGGCGGGCGGACACCGAGAGCGGCGTCGCGCGCCGGCGCTCTCGCCCCGTACCTGTTGCTGCTGCCCGCCTGCGTGGCCTCCGTGCTGCTGCTCGGCTGGCCGCTGCTGAAGGATGTACTGCTGTCCTTTCAGAACCTCAACATGGGGCAGTTGATCCAGCGCGTCACCGAATGGAACGGTGTCGACAACTACCGGGCGGCCCTCACCAGCGAGGACTTCTGGCGGGTCACCCTCCGCTCCATTCTGTTCACCGCGGCCAACGTGGTTCTGATCATGGTGCTGGGCGCGCTGGTCGGCCTGCTGCTCGCCCGGCTCGGCAAGTGGATGCGGTTCACGCTGATGCTCGGCCTGGTGCTGGCGTGGGCCATGCCGATCGTGGCCGCCACCACCGTCTACCAGTGGCTGTTCGCGCAGCGCTTCGGCGTCGTCAACTGGGTCCTGGACAAGCTCGGCTGGCACTCCATGGCCGACTACAGCTGGACCAGCAGCCAGATGTCGACGTTCTTCGTCGTCACCGTGCTGATCGTGTGGATGTCCATCCCGTTCGTCGCGATCAACCTCTACGCGGCGACCACCACGATCCCCAAGGAGCTCTACGAGGCCGCGTCCCTCGACGGCGCCGGCGCCTGGCGGAGCTTCACCACGGTCACCCTGCCGTTCCTGCGGCCGTTCCTCTACGCCACGACGTTCCTGGAGGTCATCTGGGTCTTCAAGGCGTTCGTGCAGGTCTACCTCATCAACGAGGGCGGCCCCGACCGGCTCACCGAGATCCTGCCGGTCTACGCCTACGTCGAGGGCGTCGGCAACCAGCACTACGGCATGGGCGCGGCCATCGCCGTCCTGACCATCCTGATCCTGCTCGCGCTGACCGCCTACTACCTCAGGATCGTGCTCAAGCAAGAGGAGGACGAGCTGTGAAGCGCTCGCTCTTCGGCCGCCTGTGGCCCAACGTCACGGCCGTCGTCCTGTTCATCGGCTTCGTCTTCCCCGTGTACTGGATGTTCACCACGGCCTTCAAGCCGACCGGCGACATCATCTCGCAGGACCCGGTCTGGTTCCCCACCGACATCACCTTCGAGCACTTCGGGACGGCGACCGACGTCGACCACTTCTGGACCTACGTCACCAACTCGCTGACCGTCACCGTCCTCGCCGTCGTTTTCTCGATGATCATCGCGCTGGCCGGTTCCTTCGCCCTCGCGCGGATGCGGTTCAAGGGACGGCGCGGCTTCGTCATCGGCTTCATGCTGGCCCAGATGGCGCCCTGGGAAGTCATGATCATCGCGATGTACATGATCGTGCGGGACGCGTCCATGCTGAACAGCCTGGTCCCGCTGACGCTCTTCTACATGATGATGATCCTGCCCTTCACCATCCTGACGCTGCGCGGCTTCGTCGCCGCAGTGCCGAAGGAACTGGAGGAGTCCGCGATGGTCGACGGCTGCACCCGCTCCCAGGCGTTCCGCCGGGTCATCCTGCCGCTGCTCGCCCCCGGCCTGATGGCCACCTCGCTGTTCGGATTCATCACTGCCTGGAATGAGTTCGCCCTGGTCCTGGTGCTCAACAAGGATGCCGAGTCCCAGACCCTGCCGCTGTGGCTGTCCAGCTTCCAGAGCCAGTTCGGCAACGACTGGGGCGCCACCATGGCCGCCTCGTCGCTCTTCGCCATCCCGATCCTGATCCTCTTCGTCTTCCTGCAGCGCAAGGCCGTCAGCGGCCTCACCGCGGGCGCCGTGAAGGGATAACGCCACCCGATGACGACATTCACCACCGGCACCGACACTCTGACCCGGGACGCGCTGGCCGTACTGCAGCCGGGCTTCGACGGCACCACCGCGCCCGACTGGGTGCGCCGCCGACTGGGCGAGGGCCTCGCCTCCGTCGCCCTCTTCGGCCGTAACGTCACCACCGCCGAGCAGGTCACCGCCCTCACCGCGCAGTTGCGGGCCGAGCGGGACGACCTGCTGGTGGCCATCGACGAGGAGAGCGGCGACGTCACCCGCCTGGAGGTACGCACCGGCTCCTCCTTCCCCGGCAGCCACGCCCTGGGCGCGGTCGACGACACCGGCCTGACCCGCGGTGTCGCCCGCGAACTCGGCCGCAGGCTCGCCGCGTGCGGCGTCAACTTCAACTGGGCGCCGTCCGCCGACGTCAACGCCGACCCGGACAACCCGGTGATCGGCGTCCGCTCCTTCGGCCGGGACACCGCCCTGGTCGCCCGGCACACCGCCGCGTACGTGGAAGGGTTGCAGTCCACCGGCGTCGCCGCCTGCACCAAGCACTTCCCCGGCCACGGCGACACCAGCGTCGACTCCCACCACGCGCTCCCGCAGATCGACCTCGACGCCACCACGCTGCACGAGCGCGAACTCCAGCCGTTCCGGGCGGCGATCGCGGCCGGCACCCGGGCCGTCATGAGCGCCCACATCCGGGTACCCGTCCTCGACCCGGACCGTCCGGCCACGCTCTCCCGGCGCATCCTCACCGACCTGCTGCGCGGCGAACTCGGCTATGAGGGTCTGATCGTCACCGACGGCATGGAGATGCGCGCCATCTCCGGTACGTACGGTCTCGAACACGGGGTCGTCCTCGCCATCGCCGCCGGCGCCGACGCGATCTGCGTGGGCGGCGGGCTGTGCGACGAGGGCACGGTGCAGAGCCTCCGGGACGCGCTGGTGCGCGCCGTACGCTCCGGCGAACTCCCGGAGGAACGGCTCGCCGACGCCGCCGCCCGGGTGCGTGCCCTGGCCGAATGGACCGCCTCGGTACGGCGCTCCCCGGCGGCCGCGGTCGACCCCGAGCCGGAGATCGGTCTTACGGCGGCCCGCCGGGCGGTGACCGTCACCCGCGCCGCCGGCTCCTCGCCGGTCACCGGGCCGGTGTACGTCGCCACCTTCAACCCGGCCCCGAACATCGCCGTGGGCGACGAGACCCCGTGGGGCGTCGGCGCGGAGCTGGAGCGGCTGCTGCCGGGCACCATCACCGGCCACTTCACCGGTCCCGACGCCGGTGACGCGGCCCTGAGGGCGGCGGCGGGCCGGCGCGTCGTCGCCGTGGTCCGCGACGAGCACCGGCACCCCTGGATGCGCACGGCCCTGGACACCCTGCTGACCGCCGACCCGGACACCGTGGTGGTGGAGATGGGCGTACCGCAGTCCGCCCCACGCGGAGCCCTGCACATCGCCACCCACGGCGCGGCACGCGTCTGCGGTGTGGCGGCGGCGGAGACGGTCACGGCGGGCTGATCCGCGGGTCCGGCCGCGTGGGTGGGGGCGTGGGCGTAGGCGTGGGCGTGGGCCCACGGCGGTCCGGTCCGGCTATGGGTGGAGCTTCTTTCCCTCGGCGAGCATGGCGACGAACTTCTCGATCCGGGCCGCGCGGGTCTGCGGCCGTTTGGCCTCCTCGACCCGGTGGAGGATCGCGTAGCGGTTGCGGCTGTCGAGGGTGCCGAAGAACTCCGCGGCGCCGGGGGCCGCGTCCAGCGCAGCCCGCAGATCGTCGGGGACGGCCGCCGTGCTCTGGCTCGCGTACGCGGCCTCCCAGCGGCCGTCCGCCCGCGCCCGCTCCACCTCCCGCAGGCCGGACGGCCGCATCCGTCCCTGTTCGATGAGGTCGAGAGCCTTCTTCCGGTTGACCGCCGACCATCTGCTGCGCGGGCGGCGCGGAGTGAAACGCTGGATCCAGTACGTGTCGTCCAGCCCCTTCTTGTGGCCGTCGATCCAGCCGTAGCACAGCGCGGACTCCAGCGCGGTGGCGTAGTCGACACCCACGATCCCGGAGCCCTTCTTCGCAATCCTCAGCCACACCCCGCCGTCGTCACCCTGATGCTCTTCCAGCCAGGCTTCCCAGTCCCCCTGTGTCTCGAAGGCGACAACGGGCCCCACGACACCATCCACTTCACCGGCCATACGCCCATGCAATCGGCCCTCGGGACGCCGGTCAACGCCTTGCACGTTCCGCGGGAGGCGGCCCGCGGGCCGGCCGGACCGGTGGGAGGCCGGGGTCGGCAACTCGGCGCGGTGGACGGTCCCGTGGCCGCCGCCGTCGAACGCGTGGCGGCGGCACGCGGCGGTGTGACGCGCCCGGCCCACGCCCCGCCGGCCTCCACGTTCCCGTGCGCACGGCTCCAGTTGTCGCCCGGGACCCACGCCCCGCCGGGTGTACGCGTGGGCGCCCCGGGCAAACGTCGTGGCAGGCGGGCCGTGCGATGGCGGAGCGTGTCGTTATTGGGCCGAACGGGTGACCATGGGTAAGAATTGCCCGATGCAGACAGCCAGTGCGACAGGGGACGGAGCATGCCGGTGAGCAGCCACGATGTCACCGACGAACAGTGGGAAGGGCTCGCCCAGGTCGTTCCGCTGCGGGGCCGCGACGCGTGGCCGTCCGCGGTGGGCCATCGCGCCCTGCCCGAGGCCGAGACGGAGGCGCGGCGCCGCTTCGTCGTCCTGCGCGTCAACGTGTTCGCGGACGCCCGCGACGTCGCCGAGACCCTGATGTCCGGGATACCGGTGCTGCTCGACCTGAGCAGTGCGGAACCCGATGTCGCCAAACGCATCCTGGACTTCAGCACGGGCGTCGTCTTCGGCCTGGCCAGCGGAATGCACCGGGTGGACCGCAACGTGTTCCTGCTGACCCCGTCCGGGACGGAGGTCACGGGGCTGATGGAGGGAATGGGGCTCCCGGGGATCTGAGCGGACCGACGACCGAGGGCACACCGGGGCCGGGCCGCCCGCCGCCCGGGGGCGCGTACGGTGCCGGGGGCGCGAGCGGCGGCTGAGCCCGCGCCGCCCGATCGTAGGAAGGCCCACCCAGCGGAACGGTTCGCCCCGCACCGCATCCCCTACGGTCCCGCACATGACCCCACACCCCCGCCCCCGCCCAGGCACACCCCGACCGCCCACCCTTTCGCCCCCGCACCGGATTCCGCCCCCGGCCCAGATCCCGCCCGCAGCCCCCACCCAGACCTCGGCCCCGGCTCCGACCTCGGGCCCGGCCCCGGCCTCGACCTCGGGCCCGGCTCCGACCTCGGGCCCGGCCCCGGCCCCGGCTCCGACCTCGGCCCCGACCCCGGCCCCGGCTCCGACCTCGGCCCCGACCCCGGCCCCGGCTCCGACCTCGGCCCCGACCTCGGCCCCGGCCCCGGCCCCGGCTCCGACCTCGGCCCCGGCCCCGGCCCCGGCTCCGACCTCGGCTCCGACCTCGGCCCCGGCCCCGGCCCCGGCTCCGACCTCGGCTCCGACCTCGGCCCCGGCCCCGGCCCCGGCTCCGACCTCGGCCCCGACCTCGGCCCCGGCCCCGGCCCCGGCTCCGACCTCGGCCCCGGCCCCGGCCCCGGCCTCGACCTCGGGCCCGGCTCCGGGCTCGGGCCCGGCCTCGACCTCGGCCTCGGCCTCGGGCCTGGCCCCGATCCCGGAGCCGGTCGCGTCGCCCGTCCTGGGCAAAGGCGTCGGTGCGGGACCCGGTCGGGCCGGGGGCGGTCCGCGTTCCACGCCCGCCGACCCGCCCGGCGGGGCAGCGCGGCGCCCCGCTCTGCCGCGGGTCACCGAGCTGCTGCTGTCCGCGTTCGCCGGGCACCGTGGCGTCGCGCTTCCCCTTGGGGCGCTCACGCTGATCGCCGGGCGCAGCGGGAGCGGCAAGAGCAGTGTGCTGCGGGCGTACGAGGCGCTGGCCCGGCTCGGTGGCGGGGCCGAACTGGGCGAGGCGTTTCCGGAACCCGGCGCCTGTGTGCCGGAGCGGGCCCGTGCCGACGCGCAGCGCCGCCGTGGTTTTCGCATCGGCTGCACGGCGGACGGCCCGGAGGGACCGGTGCGGCTGGAGATCGCCGTACAGGCCGAACCCGAGCTGCGCATCGTGGGCGAGCGGCTGACGGCGGGCGGGCAGGTCCTGCTGCAGACCGCCCTGCGCGACCCGGGCCGCCGCACCGTACAGGCCGCCTGGCACACGGCCGGGGCCGCACCGGTGACGCGCGCCCCGCTGCCGGACGACCGGCTCGGTACCGCACTGCTCCCGCTGCGCGTGGCCGGCAAGACGCCCGGCCAGCGCAGCGTGCTCGCCGCCGCCGAGCAGATGGTGGTCGCCCTGCGCTCGGTATTCCCCTGCGACCCCCGCCCCGAGCGGATGCGCGAGCCCGTACCCGCCGGCACCGGCCGGCTGCTCGGCGGCTGCGACAACCTCGCCGACGTACTGTGGCGCACCCGCACCGAGTGCGGACGACGGCACGCCCTCCTCGTGGACGCGGTGCGCGCCGGCTGTGCCGGGCCGGTCTTTGACCTGCTCGCCGAGCCGTACGACGCCGGCCGGCTGGTCCGCGCCCTGCTCGACCGGGGCGACGGCACCCGCACCGAGCTGCGGCGGCTCGGTGACGGCGAGCTGAGGTACGCGGCCCTCGCCCTGGTGCTGCTCACCGGCCCCGGCGTCCTGGAGACCGACGTCCCCGGGGAGGTCCCGGCCGCGCTGCGCACCCTCACGGTCCTCGCCGACGGTCTGGACCGCTGCCTCGACCCGGTGCAGCGCACGGAACTGCTCGGCCTGGCGGCGCGGATGTGCGAGCGCGGGCACATCCGCCTGGTCGGCGCGGTGAACGACGCCTCCTGGGCCACCGGGACGACCGGGGTGACAGTGGTACACCTGGACCGTGACTGATCCGTACGACGACGACACCGATCGCGAGCCCCTCGCACTCGCCGGACTCCAGCGCCGCCTCGCCGAGTTCGCCGCAGCGCGCGACTGGCAGCCGTACCACACCCCGAAGAACCTCGTCGCCGCGCTCAGCGTGGAGGCCTCCGAACTCCTGGAGATCTTCCAGTGGCTGACGCCCGAGGAGTCCGCCCGCGTCATGGACGACCCGGAGCGCGCGCACCGTGTCACCGACGAGGTCGCCGACGTCCTCGCCTATCTTCTCCAGCTGTGCCAGGTCCTCGGCGTCGATCCGCTGGCCGCTCTGGCGGCGAAGATCGAGCGGAACGAGCACAGGTTCCCGGCCGGAGAGCGGAAACCGTCGCACGAGTAGAGCGAGCAGAGAAGGAGGCTCGAGGGGAGCAGACAGCTCCGTTTTCACTCTCCGTGTTCGAATACCCGGGCATGCTCGAATTGTTGTCCACAGATTTCGGTCTTCCTCTGGCTTTTTGTCTCACGCCACCTCACTCTGGGTAGTGGACAAGGGAGTTCAACGGATGCGGACGCGTGGGCAGCGCGTCGGACAGACGGGGGCAGCGCATGGACGCTGTGCGGCTCATCGTGACGAGCAGAAGGGCACTGGCCGCGAGCGGCGGCGTGCCGGAGCTGTTGACCGAGGTGTGGCAGGCGCAGGCCTTGGCGCAGGCGATAGGCAGTCGGCTGGCGGTGGTCGGCCCACCCGAACTGCGCGGAGAGGCCCTGGGGCTGACCGAGCTGGCGGGCCGCGGCTGCGGTGTGCTGAGCACACCGGAGTTCGGCCCGGGCGAACTGCGCGCGGCCCAGCTCACCGAACTGGGTGAGGCCCGCCCGTGCCTGATGTACCTCGGTGGTCTCCTCGGCGAGGTCGGTATCGCCCTGCTCGGCATCGCCTGCTCCGTGGACGACGAGGCGACGTACTGGCAGTGCATGGAGGTCATCGACGCGGCGGACGAATCCCGCGACCGCGTCCTGGAGATGCTCCGCAGACTGGCGGACCGCGACGAGCTCTTACCGGTGCGGGAGGCCGGATGAGCGCACAGGGCCTCCCGCGCCCGTCCCCGTCGCACCGATCACCCGGCCCGGGGCACGCCGGAGTGCCGGGCGGGCCCGCCCCCGTCCGCGAGCGGGCAGGATGGGGACATGGATCTTCGCATCTTCACCGAGCCCCAGCAGGGGGCCACCTACGACACCTTGCTCACCGTCGCCAAGGCCACCGAGGAGCTCGGCTTCGACGCCTTCTTCCGCTCCGACCACTACCTCAGCATGGGCTCCGGCGACGGTCTGCCCGGCCCCACCGACGCCTGGATCACCCTCGCCGGGCTCGCCCGCGAGACCCGGCGCATCCGGCTCGGCACGCTGATGACCGCCGGCACCTTCCGGCTCCCCGGCGTGCTCGCCATCCAGGTGGCCCAGGTCGACCAGATGTCCGGCGGCCGCGTCGAACTCGGCCTGGGAGCGGGCTGGTTCGAGGAGGAGCACAAGGCGTACGGCATTCCCTTCCCGAAGGAGAAGTTCGCCCGCCTCGAGGAGCAGCTGGAGATCGTCACCGGCCTGTGGGCCACCGAGCCCGGCAGCACCTTCGACCACCACGGCACCTACTACGACCTCACCGACTCGCCCGCGCTCCCCAAGCCCGCCCAGGCCAAGGTGCCGGTGCTCATCGGCGGCCACGGCGCGACCCGCACCCCGCGCCTCGCGGCCCGGTACGCGGACGAGTTCAACATGCCCTTCGCCTCCGTCGAGGACACGGCCCGCCAGTTCGGCCGGGTCCGCGACGCCGCCCGGAAGGCCGGCCGCGACCCCGACGACCTCGTCTACTCCAACGCCCTCGTCGTCTGCGTCGGCAAGGACGACCGGGAGGTCGCCCGCCGTGCCGCCGCGATCGGCCGCGAGGTCGACGAACTCAAGGCCAACGGCCTGGCGGGCT
Organism: Streptomyces sp. NPDC086080; assembly: GCF_044540255.1. NCBI lineage: Bacteria > Bacillati > Actinomycetota > Actinomycetes > Kitasatosporales > Streptomycetaceae > Streptomyces > Streptomyces sp. NPDC086080. The sequence goes on along the minus strand of NZ_JBITRU010000026.1, from coordinate 85,320 downwards.
CCCCGGCCGAGGTCGTCGAGAAGATCGGCCGCTACGCCGAGACCGGCTGCCGTCGCGTCTACCTCCAGCTCCTCGACCTCTCCGACCTCGACCACCTGGAGCTGATCTCCTCCCAGGTGCAGACCCAGCTGACGTAGGGCACGCACCCGGCGGGCCGGAACGCCCCCGGCAAGGGCGGTCCCGCCCGCCGTGCCCCCGAAATTCCGTGCCACCTCGCGGCCCCTTCCCTGTACGTTGACCGGACATGCCGGAGTCCCGGTGTGTAAGCGCAGTTCAGAAGGTGTTTGGTAGGTGTCACCACCGTGTTCCTGACGATCAGTACCACCGGCTCCGCCGAGTGCCCGGCGACCGACCTCGGTTTCCTGCTCCACAAGCATCCCGACAAGGCGCAGACGTTCTCCACGTCCTACGGCACGGCCCACGTCCTCTACCCCGAGGCCGACGCCGAGCGCTGCACGGTGGCGCTGCTGCTGGAGGTGGACGCGGTGGCACTGGTCCGGCGCGGCAAGGGCAAGGGGCGCGGCGGCGCGCCCGACGCCGCCCTCGCGCAGTACGTCAACGACCGCCCGTACGCGGCCTCCTCCCTGCTCGCCGTCGCGCTGAGCGCCGTCTTCTCCAGCGCGATGCGCGGCGTGTGCGGTGCCCGCCCGCACCTGCCGGGACAGCCGCGCCCGCTGCGCGTCGAGATACCCGCGCTGCCCGCGCGCGGCGGCCCCGCACTCGTCCGCCGGCTCTTCGAGCCGCTCGGCTGGACGGTCACCGCCGAGCCCGTACCGCTGGACAGCGAGTTCCCGCACTGGGGCGACTCCCGCTACGTGCGCCTGGTCCTGGACGCGGACACGCTCACCCTCGCCGAGGCGCTGCGCCACCTCTACGTCCTGCTCCCCGTCCTCGACGATGCCAAGCACTACTGGGTCGCCTCCGACGAGGTCGACAAACTCCTGCGGGCCGGCGAGGGCTGGCTGCCCGGCCACCCGGAGCAGAAACTGATCACCAGCCGCTATCTCTCCCGCCGTTGGTCACTCACCCGGCAGGCCATGGAACGCCTTGAGCTGGTCCGGCTGGCCGAGGCGGACGACAGCGACGTCGAGGACATCGACAACGCTGTGGAGGCGGAGGCCGAGCAGGAGAAGAAGCCGACCCCGCTCGCCGTACAGCGGCGCGAGGCCCTTCTCGCCGCGCTCCGCGCCTCGGGCGCCGCCCGGGTGCTGGACCTCGGCTGCGGCCAGGGACAGCTGGTGCAGCAGCTGCTCAAGGACCCGTCGTTCACCGAGATCGTCGGCGTCGACGTGTCCATGCGGGCGCTCACCATCGCCTCCCGGCGGCTGAAGCTGGACCGTATGGGAGAGCGGCAGTCCTCGCGCGTGCACCTCTTCCAGGGGTCCCTCGCCTACACCGACAAGAGGCTCAAGGGATACGACGCCGCCGTGCTCAGCGAGGTGATCGAGCACCTCGACCCGCCCAGGCTGCCCGCACTGGAGTACGCGGTGTTCGGCGCCGCCCGCCCCCGCACGGTCCTGGTGACCACCCCGAACGTCGAGTACAACGTGCGCTGGGAGAGCCTCCCGGCCGGCCATGTCCGGCACGGCGACCACCGCTTCGAGTGGACCCGCGGGGAGTTCCGCGCCTGGGCGGCGAAGGTGGCCGAACGGCATGGCTACGGCGTGGAGTTCGAGCCCGTCGGGCCCGACGACCCCGAGGTCGGACCGCCCACCCAGATGGCCGTGTTCAAGGCGACCACCGAAACCCCGAAGGAGGCGAAGGCCGCATGAGCACCACCGACACCACCCGCACCACCGGCACCACCGGGCCGGCCCGAGCCCTGCCCGTCACCGACCTCTCCCTCGTCGTGCTGATCGGCGCCTCCGGCTCCGGCAAGTCCACCTTCGCGCGCCGCCACTTCAAGCCCACGGAGATCATCTCCTCCGACTTCTGCCGCGGCCTGGTCGCCGACGACGAGAACGACCAGAGCGCGTCCCGCGACGCCTTCGACGTGCTGCACTACATCGCAGGCAAGCGCCTCGCCGCCGGCCGCCGCACCGTCGTCGACGCCACCAGCATCCAGCAGGACGCCCGACGCCGGCTGATCGACCTGGCCAGGCAGCACGACGTCCTGCCCATCGCCATCGTGCTCGACGTGCCCGAGCAGGTGTGCGCCGAGCGCAACGCCGCCCGCACCGACCGGGCGGACATGCCGCGCCGGGTCATCCAGCGCCACACCCGCGAACTCCGCCGCTCGCTGCGTCACCTGGAGCGCGAGGGCTTCCGCAAGGTGCATGTGCTGCGCGGAGTCGAGGAGACGGAGCACGCGGTCGTCGTCACCGAGAAGCGGTACAACGACCTCACCCACCTCACCGGCCCCTTCGACATCATCGGCGACATCCACGGCTGCTCCGCCGAACTGGAGTCGCTGCTCGGCAAGCTGGGCTACACCGACGGCGTCCACCCCGAGGGCCGTACCGCCGTCTTCGTCGGCGACCTCGTCGACCGCGGCCCGGACAGCCCCGCGGTACTGCGCCGCGTGATGACCATGGTGAAGGCGGGCACCGCCCTCTGCGTGCCCGGCAACCACGAGAACAAGTTCGGCCGCTACCTCAGGGGCCGCAACGTCCAGCACACCCACGGACTCGCCGAGACCATCGCCCAGATGGACGGGGAGAGCGACGAGTTCCGCGCCGAGGTACGGCAGTTCATCGACGGACTCGTCAGCCACTACGTCCTGGACGGGGGCGGACTGGTCGTCTGCCACGCCGGGCTGCCGGAGCAGTACCACGGCCGCACCTCCGGCCGGGTCCGCAGCCACGCCCTGTACGGCGATACCACCGGCGAGACCGACGAGTTCGGGCTGCCGGTGCGCTACCCGTGGGCCGAGGACTACCGCGGCCGGGCGGCCGTCGTCTACGGTCACACCCCCGTCCCCGAGGCGACCTGGCTCAACAACACCATCTGCCTGGACACCGGAGCGGTCTTCGGCGGCAGGCTCACCGCGCTGCGCTGGCCGGAGCGTGAACTCGTCGACGTACCGGCCGAGCGGGTCTGGTACGAGCCGGCCCGCCCGCTGCGCACCGAGGCCCCCGGCGGTCACGAGGGGCGTCCGCTGGACCTGGCCGACGTGCACGGCCGGCGGGTCGTCGAGACCCGGTACTCCGGCCGGGTGTCCGTCCGGGAGGAGAACGCGGCGGCGGCCCTGGAGGTCATGAGCCGCTTCGCGATCGACCCGCGCCTGCTGCCGTACCTCCCGCCGACCATGGCACCCACCGCCACCTCGCACCTCGACGGCTACCTGGAGCACCCGGTGGAGGCCTTCGCGCAGTACGAGCGGGACGGCGTCGCCCGGGTGGTGTGCGAGGAGAAGCACATGGGCTCCCGCGCGGTCGCCCTGGTCTGCCGCGACGCGGCCGCGGCGGCCCGGCACTTCGGCGCAGCCGGTGGCGAGACCGGGTCGCTGTACACCCGTACCGGTCGGCCCTTCTTCGACGACGCGTCCGTCACGGAGGAGATCCTCGGCCGGCTGCGCACCGCCGTCACCGAGGCCGGCCTCTGGGACGAACTCGCCGCATCCGACAGCGCCTCCGGCGCGGGCGACTGGCTCCTGCTGGACGCCGAACTGATGCCGTGGTCCCTGAAGGCGTCCGGTCTGCTGCGTTCGCAGTACGCCGCGGTCGGCGCCGCCTCCGGCGCGGTCTTCCCGGGCGCGCTGGCCGCCCTGGAGGGCGCCGCGGCCCGGGGCGTCGAGGTGCGGGAGCTGCTGGACCGCCAGCGTGAACGCGCCCGGTCCGCCTCGGCGTTCACCGACGCGTACCGCCGCTACTGCTGGACCACCGACGGCCTGGACGGTGTGCGACTGGCGCCGTTCCAGATCCTCGCCGTGCAGGGCCGGAGCCTTGCCGGCCTGCCCCACGACCAGCAGCTCGCCCTGCTCGACCGCATGGTCGAGCACGACCCGACCGGCCTTCTGCAGACCACCCGCCGCCTCTACGTCGACACCGCCGACCCCGAGTCGGTGCGGGCCGGCGTCGACTGGTGGCTGGAGATGACCGGACGCGGCGGCGAGGGCATGGTCGTGAAACCGGTCGGCGCCGTGGTCCGTGACTCCTCGGGCCGCCTGGTACAGCCGGGCATCAAGTGCCGGGGCCGCGAGTATCTGCGGATCATCTACGGCCCCGAGTACACCCGCCCGGAGAACCTGGCCCGGCTGCGCGGCCGCTTCCTCAACCACAAGCGCTCCCTCGCCGTCCGCGAATACGCGCTCGGTCTGGAGGCCCTGGACCGCCTCGCCGAGGGCGAACCCCTGTGGCGCGTCCACGAGCCGGTCTTCGCCGTCCTGGCCCTGGAGTCGGAACCGGTCGACCCACGTCTGTGACCCGCGCGCCGGCCCCCGCGTTCCCACGCGGGGGCCACCGGCCGGCCACGGTGACGTTCGCCGGGCGGCCGCGCCGCAACGGAGTCCGGAGCGGGGACGGGGGGATCCGGGCGGTCGTCCGCCGTGGCCAGGTGGGCGAAGGCGCTCGGCCGGCCGGGCAGGAGCCAGGGCGCCCGGTGTCCTCGGACGGCGGATCCCCCGGCCCGGCGGGCACGGCTGCGGCGATCGGGCGACGTTCCGTCTCGTGCGCGGCCCGCTCCCGTCTGGTCAGCGGGCCCGTCGGCCCGCACTCGACCGGTCCGGCTGTCGCAGGGGACCGGGAGGGGCGGCGCGGTGCCTCGCGCCGGCGTCCGGTCGCGGTGCGCCGGAGCTGTGCCGGCTGCAGCGGGAGGCCGGTCGGGATGGGGCACGTGGTGGGTTCCCCGGCACGCTCCGGTTCCCACGGGACGGCGTGGGCGCCGGTCGGCCGATGAGGGTCGGGCCCCAACTCGTGTGGCGCGGCCGCCGGTGCCGTCCCGCCTGGTGGTGCGGGGGATCAAGGAGCCGGAATCCGTGGGTCGGAGACGGCGGAGCCGCCGGATCGGGTGTTCGTCCCGCTTCAGCGCGACGCCTCGCGGGCTGCCACCACCGTGGAGATCGCCAGGGACCCCGAACCGGAGCGCGGGGCGCTTGATCCCCTGCACCACGACACGGGACGCGGCCTGGCCGCCCGGGGCGTGGGTGCGCATGATTTCGGCCAGGGATATCACTCGTGTGGGTGATCCAGGCGGGGGGCCGGGGTGGTGACCTCATTCGTCCCTGGTTAACCGCTGGTTGCCGTGCTAACTTCGCTGACCGGTCAGGCAGACGAACCGGCTCAGGGGGAAAGTCGGTGACAACGGACTCAGGGCTCGGTGATCCCGAGCGTGCGCGTGGCAGCCGGGTACTTCTGGGGTTGACCAACGCCCTGTGCGAGCTCGGCTGTATGGAGGACGCGCAGGGCCGACTGCACTTCGCCGTGGTGCTGGGCGATCTGCTGGGCGGTCAGGTCGACCTGCGGGGGGTCAAGTTACGTGAGGACGTCGCCCTGCTCGTGCGCGCGGCGCTGAACACGGCCGGCGGGGAGAGCGTACTGGTCGAAGTGGTGCGGATCCTCGAGGGAGACCTGGCGGGCGACGAGATCGACCGCATGCTCGACCGGCTGCTCGGCCGGTCGCGGGCCCCGGCCGGTCCGGGCCTCCTGGCCGGCCCCGTGATCTCCCGTGAGGACGAGCTCGGCGCCCGTGCCGTTCTCACCCGGGGCGAGTTACCCGCCACGCGGCTGCGCGACGCGCTCGTCGAGGAACTCAACGGCCTCGACCTGCCGACCGGGCTGACGCCCGATCAGCTCTTGTCGCACATCCTGGGCTGGACCGCGCAGCGGGACGGGCTGCCGCCCGCCGTGCTGCTCGTCGACCACGCCGCCCGCCTGGCGGCCACCCCCGCTCATCAGGACGCCCTGAGCGGCTGGGCCCACGACTGGGCGCAGCGGTCCGGCCTGACCGAGGCGCTGCGGGAGCGCCGGCGGGCCGCCGCTGTGGCACCGAGCGACCCGGACATCCCCTGCTGCCTCGTCATCGCCGTCGAACCGGCGCGCGACGGTACCCGGGACATCGTCGTACGCCCCTGGCTCAACACCGTGCCCGGACACTGGAACCCCCAGCCGGGTGAACCCGCCTACACGACCCTGGACGACCTCGGCACCGCCGTCGAACGGGCGCTGCGCCAGGGCACCCGGCTCTGGACGGCACCGCGCGAGCCGGACACCGGCGGACGCCGGCCCCCACCGCCGTACATCGAGTTCCTGCTTCCGTACGACCTGCTCAACCACGATGTGGCCGGGCTGACGCACCGGATCGGGGACGGCCAGCCGCTGCCGCTCAGCCTCAAGTACGGCGTCCACCTGCGCAGTCTGGAACGGATGTACTCGGACGACACCGTGATCCGCGACCAGTGGCGGCGGCGCTGGCGCACCCTGGGGGAGCAGGGCGTCACCGTGCACGGATGGCGTGAACCGGACGCTCAGCGGCCCGGGGCGTGGCAGGCGGGGCTCGCCGGGGAATCACGACATACGGCGGTGGTGCTGGACGCCCCCAGCGGCAACGGAGCCCTGGCGGCGCTCAAGGCCGCCATCGCGGAAGGGATAGGACTCGCCATATGGGACCGCAGGGGAGTCTTCGCCGAGGAACGACGGGAGGTGGTGACCGCGTTGTTCGCCGCCGCCCAGACACCGGCCCGGATCCCGACGGCCGTACACCTGCTGCGCAGAAACGCCGAGAGCAACGGCCAGGGGCCAGGTGAGCTGCTCGGCAGACATATTGGCTTCTTCTGGGACGATCCCACCCGTCCCATCGACGTCCAGCCCACCGATCCCGGCGATCTCGCCAGCGAGGAGGCACCGGCATGACCGCGCAGGAGCAGACGGCCCCAGGTGGCTGGCGGGTGTTCCACGGCACGGGCCGCGAGCCGGCCGTACCTCCCGCGCTGCCGGAGCCGCCGCCCTGGCGCCTGTTCCGCGGCGCCCCGTCCCGCCCGGTGCCCGGCGCCGACGCCCAGGCCGCCCTGCGCCGCCTCGGCCCCGGTGACATCGCGCCGCAGCTGGGCGAGGAGGAGATCCACGTCGTCAACGCCGCCCTGCTGCTGCGCCGGCCGTTGCTGATCACCGGACCGCCCGGCGTCGGCAAGTCCACCCTCGCCTACCTGATCTCCCGGGAACTCGGACTCGGCCGGGTGCTCGAATGGAACATCGTCAGCCGTACCACCCTCCGGGACGGCCTGTACGCCCATGACGCGATGGGCAGGGCGCAGGCCATCGCCGCCTGGCGTGCGGGACTGGGGGACGTGGCCGGGGACGAGGGGCCGAAGACCCCGGGGGACGACGCTGCCGACAAGTCGAGTACGCGTCAACTTCCCCCGGCATTGGGAGACTTCATCACGCTGGGTCCCCTCGGCACGGCCCTGCTGCCCTACGATCGACCCCGGGTGCTTCTCGTCGACGAGCTCGACAAGAGCGACATCGACCTGCCCAACGACCTGCTGCACGTGCTGGAGAATGGAAGCTATGACGTCCCGGAACTGGTGCGTGACGCCGCGGACACGGCCCGCGTCCACACCAGCGATCCGGGGAGCAGGGCGGATGTGCGCGACGGCCGCGTCGAATGCCGGGAGTTCCCGGTCGTGGTGATCACCAGCAACGGAGAGCGTGAGTTTCCGGCCGCCTTTCGCCGGAGGTGTCTGCCACTGGAGATGCGTACGCCCACGCGAGAGCAGCTGCTGGCCATGGTGGAAGGGCATCTCGGCGCCCGGCCCCAGGGCACGGAAGACCTGGTGGACCTGTTCGTCCAGCGGGTCCAGGCGGGCGGCACCCACTCGCTCGATCAGTTGCTCAACGCTGTCCAGATGACTACGGCGGGTGGTTTCCAGGCGGATGGTGACGGGCGTAAGCTCGTCGAAATGCTCCTGCGCGACCTCGCGAAGGGCCGCTGAATGAAGGGCTATCCCAGGGAGCACGCATCCGGGCTCGGCGACGGATTCCCCGTATCGGGATCGTCGCCTCCTTTGGCGTTCCCCGAGTCCGCCGGCCGGGCGAACGGGCGTGGAGCGACGACCACGGACGCCCCGGACCCGGCCGGGCCACGCTGGCAGGACATCGCCGACGCGGTCTGGCTGGCCGCCTACTGGGACCGTCACGGCGGCCCGGCCGGCGGAGCGCCGCCCCCGGCCGTCGAGCCCGGCGCCGCGCCACCGTCCGTACCTCCGCCCCCCGTGCCCACACCGGTGACGGACGAGGAGGGAGGGCCGGACACGCCCGCGGCCGACGAGGCCCCGGCCACGCACGCGCCGGTCCCCGGCTCGCCCGCCGATGACCGTCCGGCCCAGGCCGTCCCGCCCCGGTCCGCCGGCGCGGGCCGCACCGCAGGTGCACAGGCGGCCCATCTGTTACCCGACCCCCAGGGCCCCTTCGCGGTGGACGTCGGGCAGCCCCTGCTGCCCGCCGACGACCGGCCGCAGTACGGTCCCGGCCGGGTCACCGCACAGTTCGCGCGCGCCCTGCACCTGCTGGCCCGCCGGGTCCCCTCCCGCGACACCCTGGAGCTGGACGAGGAGACCACCGCCGAGCAGGGGGTCGTCGACGGCATGTGGATGCCCTTCCTGCGCCCGGCCCGCACCGCCGCCTTCCACCTGGTGCTGGTCGTCGACGACGCCCCGACCCTGCGGATCTGGAAGGACTCGGTCACCCGCCTCGCCCGGGCCGCCGAACACAGCGGCGCCTTCCGCACGGTGCGCACGGTCCGGGTGAACGTGCCGCGCACCGGCCCCGCCACACTCCGCCTGGGCACCGGACCGGCCACCTCCGATCCCGGCGAACTCCTCGACGGCGGCGGCGGCCGCGTCTACCTCGTCGTCACCGACGGACTGGCCCACGGCTGGGCCGCCCCCGCCGCCGACGACCTCCTAGGCCGGCTCGCCCACGCCGGCCCCACGGCCCTCGTCCACCTGCTGCCGCCCCACATGCGCCGCCGCTCCACGCTCTACCCGTACGAGGCCGTGTTGGAGGCCGGTGGCTTCGGCGCGGCCAACGACGCCCTCACCCACTGGCCCCCGCCCGGCGGCACCGACCCGCTGCGGCCGCTGCCGGACGGCGGCGACGGATCGGTGCCCGTGCCGGTGCTCTCGCTCAAACCCGGTTCGCTCGCCGCCTGGGCCGGCCTGGTGACCGGGGACCGGGGAGTGCGCCGTGCCCTGCCGATCGTGCTGGCCGGCACCCTCGTCAAGGGCGCGCCCGCGCCGGGACTGCGCGCCCCCCGCTTTCCGCGCGCCGCCAAGGCCGCCGTCCGCCGCTTCTTCACCCTCGCCACCCCGGCCGCCCGCAAGCTCGCCTCCCAGCTCGCCGCCGTGCCGTTCGACTTCGACCTGTTCGAGCAGCTCCGGCACCGCACCATGCCCGAGACCCGGCCGGACCATCTGGCGGAGATCCTGATGGGCGGGCTGATCGACTGGGAGAACGGCGTCGAGGGCCGGCCCGAGTTCGCCGAGGGGGTCCGCGAGGAACTGCTCGCCACCACCACGCGCAGCCAACTCGCCCGTACCGTCAGCGTGGTGGGCGAGCTGCCCGCGGCGGGCGAGCGCGGCCTGGCCCTGCGCGCGGCCCTGCGCGACCCCCTGGGCGCCAGTCTGCCGGACCCGTCCGAGCGCGGCTGGGCGCGCAGCGAGCTGGCGGTGATGAGGGCGCTGTCGGGGCCGTACTCCGAACGGGCCCGGCGGATCGAGCCCCGTCTCTCCCGCGGCACCGGAACGGGTACCGCCGATGGGGTGCATTCCGGTTCGTCCGGAGTTACGCCCTCCGAGGTGAACCGCGCCATTGAGGGGGGATCGTCCGGCGGAGGGGGAAACCTGCCACCGTCGAACGGTCCCGACGATCCAGGAGAGCCCGTGCCAAGCCCGGTAACCGACACCACGCGACACGAAGAAGCCCCGGAGGCTGAGCCGCTCATGCAGAGCACCACGACCGCAACGCCGCCCGCCCTTCTGGTGAACGTTCCCCTTCGGAACACTTCGTTCGTCGGCCGGCAGGCGCTGCTGCGGGCCGTGGAGGACCAGCTGGGTGCCCAGGACACGGCGGCCGTGCTCCCGCACGCGCTGCACGGTCTTGGTGGTGTCGGCAAGTCCCAGCTGGCGCTGGAGTACATCTACACCCACCAGCACGACTACAAGGTCATCTGCTGGATCTCTGCCGAACGGGAGAGCCTGATCCTGGCCGCCCTGACCCAGCTGGCCGCCCAGCTGGGCGTCGCCCCGGCAGGACAGGAGGCCATGGGCGCGCCCGCCGCCAACACCGCCGTGCCCGCGGTGCTCGAGGCGCTGCGCTCGGGCGTGCCGTACGACAACTGGCTGCTCGTCTTCGACAACGCCGAGGACGTCGAGGCGGTGCGCCAGTACTTCCCGACCAATGGGCCCGGCAAGGTCGTCGTCACCTCCCGGAACCGGGCGTGGGAACGGGTCGCCACCCCGCTCCCGGTGAACGTGTTCGACCGGGAGGAGTCCATCGAACTGCTCCAGCGGCGCTCCCCCGATCTCACGGTGGAGGACGCCGACCGGCTCGCCGAGGCCCTCGGTGATCTGCCGCTCGCGGTGGAGCAGGCCGGCTCCTGGCGCGCCGTCACCGGCATGCTCGTCGACGAGTACCTCGATCTTCTGGCCCAGCGCAGCCCCGAGATCCTCGAACTCGACCCGGCGCCCGACTATCCGGTCTCCGTGGCCGCCGCCTGGGACATCTCGCTGGGACGCATCCAGGAGAACAACCCGGGCGCCCGCCAGCTCCTCGACATCTGCGCCAGCATGGCCCCGGAGCCCATCCCGCGGTCCATGCTGCGCGGCAGCCGGGGGGTGAACGTGACGCCCGAGGTCGACCCGCTCCTGCGGGAGTCGATCAAGCTGAACCGCGCGATCCGGGACCTGAGCCAGTTCTCCCTGATCAAGGTGGATCCGCGGTCCGACACGCTCCAGATGCACCGCCTGCTGCAAACCGTGCTCCTGGCCAAGCTGAGTTCGCAGGAGCGCGAGCGGATGCGGAGCGCCGCTCATCAACTGCTGTCGGCCGCCAAGCCCGGACCGTACGGTTCGTCGCTGGAGTGGCGTGCCTACCAGGCGCTGCTGCCGCACGTGCTGACCTCCCAGGCTGTGACCAGCACCGACACCTATGTGCGCGAGCTGGTCTTCGACACCATCTGGTTCCTCTACACCTGGGGCGACCACGAGGGCGCGGCGGACTTCGCGCGGCAGGCGTGGAGTGCCTGGATCGCGGCGTCCGGCGAGGAGGACTTCCATGTCATCCGGATGATGAAGAGCCTGGGCTTCCTGCTCCGTCAGATCGGTCAGGTGCCCGAGTCGATCCCGCTCACCGAGAAGGCGCTGGAGGTGTCGCGCCGGATCGACGCCGACGCCGAGGAGATGATCGACTCGCTGTGCGAGCTGGCCGACGCGCGCGGCTACCAGGGACGTTTCGACGAGGCGCGGAAGCTGACGGAGGAGGCCACCGAACTGGCCCGGTCGCTGTTCGGCCCCGACGACCCGATGACACTGCGGGCCACCCATTCCTGGGGCGTCGACCTGCGGCTGTGCGGCAGTTTCCGCGAGGCGCTGCCGCTGGACGAGGAGAACGCCCGGCAGCGTGAACAGCTGTTCGGCACCACCAGTTTCTTCACCCTCAACTCCCTCAACGCTCTCGCCATCGACAAGCGCGAGAGCGGCGACTACAAGGGTGCGCGCGATTTCCAGGAGGACGTCCACCGCCGGGCCAAGGCGGCCTTCGGCGAGGAGCACCCCCTCACCCTGCGCATCGCCCGCAACCTCGCGGTGTGCCGGCGCCGTGACGGTGCGCTGGCGGAGGCGGCCAAGCTGTCCGAGGAGACGCTGCGCCGCTTCACCGCGCGGTACGGCGCGGACCACTTCGACTCCATTACGACGGCGGCCAACCTCTCCGTGGACTTGCGTCTGGCCGGTGACCTGGACAGCTCCCGTCAGCTGGCGGAGTCGACCGTACGGAGGTTCGAGCAGCGCCTCGGCGGCGACCACGCGTACACGCTGCTGACGAGGGCGAATCTCGCCGCGACCTGGCGGGCGTTGGGGGACCACGAAGCGGCCCATGGGCTGGAGGAGGACGTGGAGCGCCGACTGATCCACGGGCTGGGAGAACGTCACGTCATCACCTTGACCGTGGCGATCGGCCGGGCCAACACGGCGTACGGGCAGCTCGACTTCGACAGCGCCCACGCGATCGACTCGGCGAACCTGCCGCTGCTGACGGAGGTCGCGGGCGAGGACCACCCCCTCACGTTGGCGGTGACCGCGAACCTGGCCCTGGACAACAGAGGGCTGGGCCGTGGTGCCGAGGCGGAGCAACTGCAGCGCAGGGCCGTGGAGGGTTTCACCCGGGTGGTCCGCCCGGACCACCAGTGGCTCGCTGCCGCCCTCCAGCGCTCCCGCATCGAATGCGACATGGCCCCGATGCCCCTCTGACGCACGGCGACGCGCCCCGCTCCCGGATGTTCGGGAGCGGGCCCGCTGCCAGGACAGGGGTACCGGGGCGCCAGGCCCTCGCCCCGGTGCCACGCCGGGAGGAAACGCTCCCCTCACCGAACGGTGACGGGACGCGCCATCCACGTCCGGGCGTCCGGGAGCGGAGCCGGCGCTGTGTCAGAGGCCCGGAGCCGTCGTCGTACTCTCCGAGGGCGCCGGCAGCGGTGGACCATCGGACTCGTGCGGGGCGCGGACAGTCGTCCGCAGGGGCGTGAGTCCAGCTCCGCGGCCCACCAGGAGCAGCAGCGGCTGGGTGAGGAGTGTGGTGGCCAGGGCCATCAGCACGAGGACGGTGTACAGGGGTCCGCTCAGCAGGCCTGCCCTCAGGCCCGCGTCGAGGGCGATCAGTTCCGTCAGGCCGCGGGCGCTCAGCAGCACCCCCACGATCCGCGCGTCGTCCCGGTCCAGCCCGCCCAGTCGGGCCGCGGCCGTGCCGCTGCCGATCTTGGTGACCAGGGCCAGCGCCGTCACCACGGCGAACGCGGCCCAGCCCGTGCCGTTCAGGCTGTCGAGGGAGACGGCCTGGCCGGAGACTACGAAGAAGAACGGCAGCAGCAGGGAACTGATGTCGTGCAGCGGCCGCAGCAGATCCGGGTCGAGCGTGCCGTCCTCCTCCCGCGGGCAGACGATTCCGGCGAGCAGGGCGCCGCAGATCGCGTGCAGCCCCAGATACTGCGTCACGGACGCCGCCGCGAAGGCGAAGCCGATCAGCAGGGAGAGCCGGAGCAGTGGCTCCATCCGGGTCCGCCACAGCAGCCGGCGCAGCAGGGGCCGGGCCGCCACCAGGGTCAGCGTGAGGAAGCCGGCCGCGAGCAGCGCCCGCCACTGCCACGGCAGTTCCCGCCCGTCGCCGTTCTCCAGCAGGGTGCCGGCCAGTACCGTCCAGCCGAGCACGTCCAGCAGTCCGGCGGCGGACACCGCCACCACCCCCGGTACCGTGCTGGCCAGGCCGTTCTCCCGCACTATGGCCGTCAGCACCGGTACGGCGGTTATCGACAGGGCGACCCCCGCGAACACCACGGTGCCGGGGGAGAGGTGCGGTACGTCCAGCGCGCGCAACTGCTCCCTGAACAGCAGCGCGCATCCGCTGCCCACGGCCATCGGGACGAGGAAGGCCGTCAGCGCGACACCCACCACCGTGCGCGCACGGGTGCCGAGGATCTTCAGGTCCAGCTCGTACCCCACCGCGAACAGGAACACGACCAGGGCGAACTGGGCCAGCCCTCGCAGCGCCGTGCCGATCTGTTCCGGGAACAGCAGCGTGTAGGCGTCCGGCGCCACACTGCCCAGCAGGGAGGGCCCGAGCGCTATGCCCGCGGCCAGCTGGCCGACGATGTACGGCTGCTTCAGCCGCCGGGCCAGCCAGCCGGCCGCATGGCCGGCAGTGAGGACGAGAGCCGAGGCGAGCAGGAAATGCGTCACCGCCGCGTCAGGGTTCACAGGGTCCCCCTCCGGTCCGGACTTCGGGGCCGACGGAGCGGCCGAGGGCGGGTCGCCGCACATGTGCTCGACCCTCAACTCTCCCAGAGTAAGGACATTTTGAGCGGACGAGCGCTGTCCTGGCCGCGCGTCACCCGTGTCACGGGAGGCACATGACAGCGGTCGTCGTCACCGGCCGAAGCAGAGAGGCGCGGGCCGCTCTTCTTGAAGCTCGCGGGGCGCGCGCGGCCGAGGCGCGATCCGGAAGAACTGTTTCCGGCCGTACGAACACGTCTCGGGGTCCTCAGGGAATCGAGCCGTACTCTGCCGTACCCCGGTCACCGGCCGGGGAATGCGGGGTGTCGTGGGCTTCTCCGCGCGGATGCGCCCGCCACCGGCCCGGACAGATGGCGCAGGCCACCCCACCGGTCCCGTCCGGTATGCCCCGCACGGGGGGCGCACGGAACCGCGGCCCGGATCGCACGAGTCGGCGACCACGACATGGCGGACGAGACAGCCCAAAAGATCGGGTGGCGTGATCGTACGGTTTTCGACCCGGGTAGGAATGGCCATGATGGAAAAGGAACGTGGGGACGGGGCATCGCGTGCCACCGTGCGAGAAGGGGGAGCATCTTGGATCAGCCGCCCGCTCTGCGCCACACCGCCGACCGTCGGCCGGCCACCGGTGCGGGGACCGATGTCTGGGAGTCGGATCTGACCGACCTCGCGGGCGTACCCCTGACCGCGCTGGACGAGCTCGCGCCGCTGCCCCCGTCCGTCCGTGTGCTCGAAGAGGTGCTGCGCGCACGCGGTGGTATCCGAGGCGGAAGTGAGGGACCCGCCCGAGCCGAGTGACCGTCCCGCGCCTCGGCGGCGGCGGGGGCCCGGCCCAGGCCCCGACGGGCCGTCGGCCGTCCTGACCGCATCCGTGACCGGAGGTCCCGCCCCATGACCGGCGAGCCGCGCACCACCCCGTTCCGCATGCCCGAACATTTCTTCGTGGAACTGGCTTCCGGTGGCGGATCCGCGCAGGCCGTCGCCTTTCTCGAACAGGGTGAACGGGCGCGCCGGTTACTGCTCCTGCGCACCCTGCTGAAGCGCGTCTGGGATCTGCCCACTCCGCTGACCGGGGCCGCCGGCGCCTGGCAGGTGTTCAAAGAAGCGGCCGAGCGGGCGCCGGAGCCGGTCGAGCGGTTGCTGCTCGCCCCGACGACCGGCGCCTGGATCGCGCACCTGCTGCGCCGGCTGCACGGCACGTCGACCGGACCGCTCCTGTGGGCGGAGGCGGCCCGGCTGAACGCCCTCGCGGTGGCCGCCTCGCTGTACGCCGGTACGGAAACGTCCCTGCGCGTCGCGCTGGACGACGGCGCCCTGCACCTGCCGGGCCTGGGACTGGCCCGGCTGCCGGACGGGGCGCCCGGTCCGAGCGCGGGCAGAGCCGGCGTCCGTGCCGGGGTCATGACGCTGAGCGGGCCCGACCGGGCGGGCCGGCCCACGTCACTGACCTGCCGCCCCACCCCCGTGCCGGTGGACCGCTCGGGTCCCGGCGGCGTCGCCCGGCTGCCGCTGCGCACGCTCGCCCAGCCCCGGGGGAGCACTCCCACCGACCCCGAGGCCCCCGGCTGGCACCCGCTGCGGACCCTCATCCACGCCACCCCCGACGGCCCCGTCGCCATCCCCCTGGAGGACCTGGACCCCTACCGCGACCTGGACGGCCCGATCCCGCCCGCCCGGCTGGACCACGACGAGGCGGTGGCCTGGCAGCGGCTGTTCGAGGAGGCCGCGGCGATCCTCGCGCGTGCGGACGGAGCGGGACCCGGACGGCTCGACCCCGCCCTGATCCGGTCCGTCGTGCCCTGGGCCCGCACCACCCTGCTGCCCCCGCCCCCACCGGACATACGGGTGTCCGCGTCCAGCGGCGACGCCTACGGCGCGATGATCATCGCCCGCCCCTCCTCGCCGCTCGCCCTCGCCGAAACACTGGTCCACGAGTTCCAGCACAGCAAACTCGCCGCCCTGATCCACCTCTTCCGGCTCCTCGACGACGACCGCGCCGAGCTCTACTACGCGCCGTGGCGCCCGGACCCGCGCCACCTCACCGGGCTGCTGCACGGCGCCTACGCCTTCACCGGCGTCGCGGGCTTCTGGCGGGACCGGCTCGCCGACCCCGCGCACGCCGAGACGGCCGCCTACCACTTCGCGCTGCGCCGGACGCAGAGCCGCCTCGTCGTCCGCACCCTCCTCACCAGCGGCCGGCTCACCGAGGCCGGCCACGCCCTGGTCACCGGCCTCGCCCGGACCCTGGACCGCTGGCTGCGCGAACCCGTCCCCGCGCCCGCCAGGACCCGGGCCCGCACCGCCGCCGCACTGCACCGCACGGAGTGGCGCCTGCGCAACCTTCTCCCGCCGCCGGGACGCGCCGCGGGCCCCGATCCGGAAAGGCACCGCGTGCCACCCGGAGGCCGGGCCGACGGCGGGCCCGGCGCGCCGGACAACCTCCGTTTCCGGAACGACCGCGCCTCCTGGCCCGATGTCCGTACCCACCTCTTCGCCGAGCCGCCCGCCGAGCCCCGTACGCCGGACGAGCACCTTGCCGCGGGTGACCCGGCGGCCGCGTTCGACGGGTACGCCAAGGGGCTGGAGCGGGAGCCCGGGGACCCGCGTCTGCTCGCCGGCTGGATCGTCGCCCGGGCCGCGCTGGACCCGGGCCCGGCCGCCCGGCGGACGCTGGCCCGGCCGGAGCTGCTGCTGCCGCCCCCGGCCGCCGGGTGACGGAGGCCGGAATTCCGGACCGGGGCCCGCAGCGCGTCCCGGCGCCGCGGATCCGCCGAACCGGGGGTGAACGGGCGGCCGGGTGGTCAGGATGGAGGCATGACCTACCACGTCGACTCCGAGGCCGGGCGGCTGCGCCGCGTCATCCTGCACCGGCCCGATCTCGAGCTCAAAAGGCTCACCCCCAGCAACAAGGACGCCCTGCTCTTCGACGACGTGCTCTGGGTGCGCCGGGCGCGCGCCGAGCACGACGGGTTCGCCGACGTCCTGCGCGACCGCGGCGTCACCGTCCACCTCTTCGGCGACCTGCTCTCCGAGACGCTGGCGATCCCGGCGGCACGCGCGCTCGTCCTGGACCGGGTGTTCGACGAGAAGGAGTACGGCCCGCTGGCCACCGACCACCTCCGCGCCGCGTTCGAGACACTGCCCGCGCCGGAGCTGACCGAGGCGCTGGTCGGCGGGATGACCAAGCGGGAGTTCCTGGACACCCACCCGGAGCCGACCTCCGTGCGGTTCCACGCCATGGAGCTCGACGACTTCCTGCTCGGCCCGCTGCCCAACCACCTCTTCACCCGCGACACCTCCGCCTGGATCTACGACGGTGTCTCCATCAACGCGATGCGCTGGCCGGCCCGGCAGCGCGAGACCGTGCACTTCGAGGCGATCTACCGGCACCATCCGCTGTTCCGCAGGGAGAGCTTCCACCTCTGGTCCGAGGGGCAGGCCGACTACCCGTCCACCATCGAGGGCGGCGACGTCCTGGTCATCGGCAACGGCGCGGTGCTGATCGGGATGAGCGAGCGCACCACCCCGCAGGCCGTGGAGATGCTCGCGCACAAACTGTTCGCGGCCGGCTCGGCCCGTACGATCGTGGCCCTCGACATGCCGAAGAGACGTGCCCTGATGCACCTCGACACGGTGATGACGATGGTCGACGGCGACACCTTCACCCAGTACGCGGGCCTCGGCATGCTCCGTTCGTACACCATCGAACCGGGCTCCGACGAGAAGGAGCTGAAGGTCACCGACCATCCGCCGGAGCACATGCACCGCGCGATCGCCGCCGCACTCGGGCTCAGCGAGATCCGCGTGCTGACCGCCACCCAGGACGTGCACGCGGCCGAGCGCGAACAGTGGGACGACGGCTGCAACGTCCTGGCCGTCGAACCGGGCGTGGTCGTCGCCTACGAGCGCAACTCCACCACCAACACGCATCTGCGCAAGCAGGGCATCGAGGTGATCGAGATCCCGGGCAGTGAGCTGGGCCGTGGCAGGGGAGGGCCGCGCTGCATGAGCTGTCCCGTACAGCGAGACGCTGTATAGAAATACAAATCTTCGTATATAGTTCCAATGGTTCGTGTCCCCGCATCCCTGGAGCACCCCATGGCGACTGTCCCGACCGCCCTCGCCGGCCGCCACTTCCTCAAGGAGGAGGACTTCACCGCGGAGGAGTTCCGCGGTCTGCTGGAGCTGGCCGCCGAGCTGAAGGCCGCCAAGCGGGCCGGGACCGAGCACCGGTATCTGCGGGGCAGGAACATCGCGCTGATCTTCGAGAAGACCTCGACGCGGACCCGCTGCGCGTTCGAGGTCGCGGCCGCCGACCAGGGCGCCTCGACCACCTACCTCGACCCGTCGGGCTCGCAGATGGGGCACAAGGAGTCGGTGAAGGACACCGCCCGGGTGCTGGGCCGGATGTACGACGGCATCGAGTACCGGGGGGACAGCCAGGCGAAGGTGGAGGAGCTGGCGCGGTACGCCGGTGTCCCCGTCTTCAACGGCCTCACCGACGACTGGCACCCCACCCAGATGCTGGCCGACGTGCTCACGATGACCGAGCACAGCCCCAAGCCCCTCACGGAGATCGCCTTCGCCTACCTCGGCGACGCCCGCTTCAACATGGGCAACTCCTACCTCGTCACGGCGGCCCTGCTGGGTATGGACGTGCGCATCGTCGCCCCCAAGTCCTACTGGCCCGCCCAGGAGATCGTCGACCGGGCCCGCGAGCTCGCCGTGTCCAGCGGGGCACGCGTCACGCTCACCGAGGAGATCACGGAGGGGGTCGTGGGCGCAGACTTCGTCGCCACCGACGTCTGGGTCTCCATGGGTGAGCCCAAGGCGGTCTGGGGCGAGCGGATCGCCGCCCTCGCGCCGTACGCGGTGACCATGGACGTGCTGCGCGCCACCGGCAACCCGGACGTCAGGTTCCTGCACTGCCTGCCCGCCTTCCACGACCTCGGCACCGCCGTGGGCCGCGAGGTGTACGAGAGCCACGGCCTCGAGTCGCTGGAGGTGACCGACGAGGTGTTCGAGTCGGAGCACTCGGTGGTCTTCGACGAGGCGGAGAACCGTATGCACACCATCAAGGCGGTCCTGGTCGCGACCCTCGCCTGAGGTCCCGCCCCGTCCCGCCCCCGCCCCGTCCCGCCCCGCCCCGCTCAGACCGGGCGCCGCTGGCCGGGCAGCCGGAACCACACCGCCTTGCCGGACTCGGTGGGGCGGTGACCGCAGGACGAGCTCAGGGTGCGGATCAGCAGCAGCCCCCGCCCGTGCTCCTGCCAGGGGTCGGGCGGGGCGAGTGCCGGACGGGTGAGGTCACCGGGCGGCGCCGGGTCGGCGTCGTGCACCTCGACCTGGAAACCGGTCGGCAGCATCCGCACCACCAGCTCGATCGGAGTGCTCCCCGAGGTGTGCTCCACGGCGTTGGCCACCAGCTCCGCCGTCAGCAGCTCCGCCGTGTCGCTGTCGGCGACGTGCCTCCGCTCGGCCAGTGCCGTACGGACCAGCGCACGGGCCACGGGCACGGCCGCGGTGGAGTGCGGCAGCGCGACGCGCCAGGAGGTGGAAGCGGGGGAGGATTCGTGCACAACGGGTCCGTTCATGGAGCGGGTGCTCCTGCGTTCGACCGCCAATGGTACGGCGCACCCCGTGCCGCCTTGCGCGGGGGCGGGGCCGGAGCCCTGCCGGGGCGCCGTCCGGGGCGTCGGGCCCCGGCAACGGCGGCATACCCACGCGCGTGTCCCGCCGCGCACGCCCGGTCCCACCGTTACCGGTATGTCGACGAGTCGTGACGGATGCGACGGCCTCCGGGGCCCTCCGGCCGCCGCCCCCCGAACAGACTATCGCGCACTCGTGACGACGGTCACCAATCGATGATAACTTCATGGGGCAGAACTCGGTGAGCAGCGCAGTGCCCGCCCGCCCGAGGAGGCCGCCCTCATGAGTCCCTTCACCGGCTCCGCCGCCCGCACCGACCGCTGGGAGCATCTGCGCGTCGAGCTCGCCGACGGCGTCGCCACCGTCACCCTCGCCCGCCCCGACAAGCTCAACGCGCTCACCTTCGGCGCCTACGCCGACCTGCGCGATCTGCTCGCCGAGCTGTCCCGGGAGCGGGCGGTACGGGCCCTGGTGCTGGCCGGTGAGGGGCGCGGCTTCTGCTCCGGCGGCGATGTCGACGAGATCATCGGCGCGACCCTCTCGATGGACACCGCCCAGCTGCTCGACTTCAACCGGATGACCGGCCAGGTGGTGCGCGCGGTACGGGAGTGCCCGTTCCCGGTGATCGCCGCGGTGCACGGAGTGGCGGCGGGTGCCGGCGCCGTGCTCGCGCTGGCGGCCGACTTCCGCGTCGCCGACGCCGGTGCGCGCTTCGCCTTCCTCTTCACCCGGGTCGGCCTGTCGGGCGGTGACATGGGTGCGGCGTATCTGCTGCCCCGGGTGGTCGGGTTGGGCCACGCCACCCGGCTGCTCATGCTGGGCGACTCGGTCCGCGCCCCCGAGGCCGAGCGCATCGGCCTGATCAGCGTGCTGACGGACGAGGGCCACGCCGACGAGGCCGCCCGGTCCCTGGCCCGCCGCCTCGCCGACGGCCCGGCCCTGGCCCACGCCCAGACCAAGGCACTCCTCACCGCCGAACTGGACATGCCCCTGGCGGCGGCGGTGGAACTGGACGCCTCCACCCAGGCCCTCCTGATGACCGGCAAGGACTACACGGAATTCCACACGGCCTTCACCGAGAAACGCCCCCCGAAGTGGCAGGGGAGATAAGGCGCATGCTTTCGGCGGAGGGGATGGCAGCACCCCTGGGGGCGCGGGGAACTGCGCGACAGGCCACGGACGTCCCGCGGCCGCCCCATGCGGCTGTCGCCGTGCCTGGGGAGGCAGGGGGCATGTTCTCGGTGGAGGGGATGGCAGCTTCCTCAGGGGCGCGGGGAACTGCGCGACAAGCCACGGCCGGCCCGCGGCCGCCCCACGACGACAACCACCCCCTCCGCGTAGCGATCATCGGCGGCGGCCCCGGCGGCCTCTACACCGCCGCGTTGCTCAAACGCCTCGACCCCGCCCGCGACATCACCCTCTGGGAACGCAACGCCCCCGACGAGACCTTCGGCTTCGGCGTGGTCCTCTCGGACGAGACCCTCGGCGGTATCGAACACGCCGACCCCCAGGTCCACACGGCCCTCCAACAGCACTTCGTCCGCTGGGACGACATCGACATCGTCCACCGGAACACCCGCCACACCTCCGGAGGACACGGCTTCGCCGCGCTGGGCAGGCACCGCCTCCTCGCGATCCTGCACGACCGCTGCCGAGCGCTCGGCGTGGAGCTCCGCTTCCGCACCGAAGCCCCGGACCCCGCCCGGCTGGCGGAGACGTACGACCTCGTCGTGGCCGCCGACGGAGTCCACAGCACCACCCGCGAGACCTTCCGGCACGTGTTCCGCCCCCGCGTCACCACGCACCGCTGCCGCTACATCTGGCTCGCCGCCGACTTCGCCTTCGACGCCTTCCGCTTCGAGATCGCCGAGACCGAGCACGGTGTGATGCAGCTGCACGGCTACCCCTTCTCCGCCGACGCCTCCACCGTGATCGTCGAAATGCGCGAAGAGGTGTGGCGCGCCGCCGGGTTCGACGAGACGGGCACGACGGAGTCCGTCGGGCGGTGCGCCAAGATCTTCGCCGACGCCCTCGGCGGACGCCCGCTGAAGTCCGGCAACTCGGCGTGGACCACCTTCCGCACGGTCGTCAACGAGCGCTGGTCGCACGGCAACATCGTGCTCCTCGGCGACGCCGCCCACACCGCGCACTTCTCCATCGGTTCCGGCACCAAGCTCGCCGTGGAGGACGCGCTCGCGCTCGCCGCCTGTCTGCGCGAGCAGCCGACCCTCGACACCGCGCTGGCCGCGTACGAGACGGAACGACGCCCCGTCGTGGCCTCCACCCAGCGTGCCGCACGGGCCAGCCTGGAATGGTTCGAGAACCTGCCCCTCCATCTCGGCCGGCCGCCCCGCCAGTTCGCCTTCGACCTGCTCACCCGCAGCCGCCGCGTCACCCATGACAACCTGCGGCTGCGCGACCCCCGCTTCACCGAGGCCGTGGAACGCGGCTTCGGCTGCCCTCCCGGCACGCCCCCGATGTTCACCCCGTTCCGGCTGCGCGGCCTCACCCTGCGCAACCGGGTCGTCGTCTCGCCCATGGACATGTACTCGGCGGTCGACGGCGTCCCCGGCGACTTCCATCTCGTCCACCTCGGCTCCCGCGCGCTGGGCGGCGCCGGGCTGCTGATGACGGAGATGGTCTGCGTCAGTCCGGAGGGCCGGATCACCCCGGGCTGTGCCGGTCTCTACACCGGCCGGCAGACCGAGGCGTGGCGGCGGATCACCGACTTCGCGCACGCGCAGGCACCCGGCACCGCGATCGGTGTGCAGCTCGGCCACAGCGGGCGCAAGGGCTCGACCA
The DNA here is from genome assembly GCF_044540255.1 of Streptomyces sp. NPDC086080. Taxonomy (NCBI): domain Bacteria; kingdom Bacillati; phylum Actinomycetota; class Actinomycetes; order Kitasatosporales; family Streptomycetaceae; genus Streptomyces; species Streptomyces sp. NPDC086080. The sequence goes on along the minus strand of NZ_JBITRU010000026.1, from coordinate 62,933 downwards.
AGCCGATGTGGGAGGGCATGGACGAACCGCTCGACGACGGCAACTGGCCCCTCGTCGCCGCCTCCCCGCTGCCGTACCGGCCGGGCAGCCAGGTCCCCAGGGAGCTGTCCCGTGCCCAGCTCACCGACATCAGGGAACAGTTCACCGCCGCCGCCGCGCGGGCCGCGCGGGCCGGTTTCGACCTCCTCGAACTGCACTGCGCGCACGGCTACTTGCTCTCCGGCTTCCTCTCCCCGCTCACCAACCACCGCACCGACGCCTACGGGGGCTCATGGGAGAAGCGGCTGCGCTTCCCGCTGGAGGTGTTCGACGCGGTGCGCGCGGTGTGGCCCGCGGAGCGGCCGATGACCGTCCGCATCTCCGCCACCGACTGGGCGGAGGGCGGCACCACGGCCGAGGACGCGGTCGCCTTCGCCCGTGCCTTCGCCGCCCACGGCGCGGACGCGATCGATGTGTCGACCGGGCAGGTCGTCGCCGACGAGAAACCGGAGTTCGGACGCTCGTACCAGAGCCCGTTCGCCGACCGGGTGCGGGGCGAGGCCGGGATCCCGGTGATCGCGGTCGGCGCCATCTCCTCGTGGGACGACGTCAACTCCCTGCTCCTCGCGGGACGTACGGACCTGTGCGCGCTGGCCCGTCCGCATCTCTACGACCCGCACTGGACCCTGCACGCGGCGGCCGAACAGGGCTATGAGGGGCCGGGCGTCGTCTGGCCGGCGCCCTACCGGGCGGGCAGCCGCCGGCCGCCGACCGGCCGCGGTGACGCCCCCAAGCCCCGGCTCACGCTGAGCGACTGACACCGCGGGGCGCGGGCGGGGTCAGCCGGCCGTGTGGGTCAGCCGGCCGCCTCCAGGGCCGCGTAGAGCGCTCCCGCGTCGCGGAGCCGGTCGTGCAGCGCCCGGAAGACGGCCGCGGAGCGCGTGCCGGGCCAGTCCCCGGGGAGCAGTGTGGCGGGCAGGCCCGGGTCGGCGTAGGGGAGGTGCCGCCAGGAGTCCAGGGCGAGCAGGTAGTCGCGGTAGGCCTCCTCGGGCGGGGTGTCCGCGCGCCCCTCCCAGGAGCGCAGCACGGGTGCGTGCCGGTCCAGGAACTCCTCGTGCCGCCTCGCGACCGCGGCCAGATCCCACCAGCGGGCGACCGCGTCCGCGGTGGGCGCGAAACCCAGGTGCGCACCGCGGAAGAGGTCGACGTACCTGTCGAGGCGCAGACGTTCCAGGGTGTGCCGGGTCTCCTCGTACAGCCGTGCGGGGGCGATCCACACCCCCGGCGCCGCCGTGCCGAAGCCGAGACCGGACAGCCGGGAGCGCAGGACGTGCCGCTTCTGCCGCTCGGACTCCGGCACGGAGAACACGGCGAGTACCCAGCCCTCGTCCACGGGCGGGGTGGTGGCGTAGATGCGCCGGTCACCGTCCTCCAGCAACTGGCGTGCCTCGGAGGACAGTTCGTAACCGGCCGCGCCCCGTGCGGTACGCGCGGGGAGGAGCAGCCCGCGCCGTTTGAGCCGGGACACCGAGGAACGCACGGACGGGGCGTCCACGCCGACCGCGGCGAGCAGCCGGATCAGCTCGGCGACGGGCACCGGTCCCGGCGCGAAGCGGCCGTACGCGCCGTAGAGCGTGACGATGAGGGACCGTGGAGCATGTGGGTCGGACACGTTGATCATCTTAGGTCGTGCCGCTGGACGTTGTTCCCCGGCATCAGCCCTGGTCATCTCCCGTACCGGCAGGAGCGCGCAGCCGGAACCGCTGGAGCTTTCCGGTGGCCGTACGGGGCAGCGCGTCCAGGAGGACGATCTCGCGCGGGCACTTGTACGGTGCGAGCTCCGACTTCACGAAGGCGCGCAGCGCCTCGGCGTCGCGTGCGGCGCCCTCCCTGAGGACGGTGTACGCCACCACGACCTGGCCGCGCGCCTCGTCGGGCCGCCCGACCACCGCCGCCTCCACCACGTCGGGGTGGCGCAGCAGGGCGTCCTCGACCTCGGGGCCCGCGATGTTGTACCCCGCCGAGATGATCATGTCGTCGGCGCGCGCCACATACCGGAAGTAGCCGTCGGGGTCGCGGACATAGGTGTCACCGGTGATGTTCCAGCCGCCCCGCACGTACTCGCGCTGGCGCGGGTCGGTGAGGTAGCGGCAGCCGACGGGGCCGCGTACCGCGAGCAGTCCCGGCTCCCCGTCCGGCACGGGAACGCCGTCCGCGTCCTGGACGCGCGCCTGCCATCCGGGCACCGGGACCCCGGTCGTCCCGGGCTTGATGTGTTCGTCGGCGGCGGAGATGAAGATGTGCAGCAGCTCGGTGGCGCCGATGCCGTTGATGATGCGCAGCCCGGTGTGCTCGTGCCAGGCGTGCCAGGTGGCGGCGGGCAGGTTCTCGCCCGCCGAGACGCAGCGGCGCAGCGAGGAGATGTCGTGGGCGGCGGCGTCGCCGAGCATCGCGCGGTAGGCCGTGGGCGCGGTGAACAGCACGGACACGCGGTGCTCGGCGATCGCCGCCAACAGCTGCGGGGGACGGGCCTGTTCGAGCAGCAGCGCGCTCGCGCCGGCGCGCATCGGGAACACCACGAGACCGCCGAGTCCGAAGGTGAATCCGAGCGGGGGACTGCCGGCGAACACATCGTCCGCGACCGGCCTGAGAACGTGCCGGGAGAAGGTGTCCGCGATCGCCAGCACATCCCGGTGGACGTGCATACAGCCCTTGGGGCGTCCGGTGGTGCCGGAGGTGAAGGCGATCAGGGCGACATCGTCGGCGGCGGTCGGCACGGCCTCGTACGGGCCGGCGGGTGCGGGGCGGTGGGTCAGGTCGCCGGGGGAGTCGCCGCCGTAGGTGGTGATCGTCAGTCCCGGCACGTCGGCCTTGGCCAGGTCGTCGACGGCCCGGATGTCGCACAGGGCGTGGCGGACCCGGGCGATCCCGCAGATGGTGGCCAGTTCGTGCGGGCGCTGCTGGGCCAGGACGGTGACGGCGACCGCTCCGGCCTTCAGCACGGCCAGCCAGCACGCGGCCAGCCATGGCGTGGTGGGCCCGCGCAGCAGCACCCGGTTGCCGGGTACGACCCCGAGGTCCCCGGTGAGCAGATGCGCGAGCCGGTCCACCCGGGCCCGCAGCTCGCCGTACGTCCAGGGCGCTGTGCCCGGTGCGTGGAACACCGGGCGGTGGTCGGGCGGGCCGTGCAGCAGTTCGGCGGCGCAGTTCAGCCGTTCGGGGTAGCGCAGCTCCGGCAGGTCGAAGCGGAGCTCGGGCCACTGGCCGGGTGGCGGGAGATGATCGCGGGCGAAGGTGTCGACGTGCGCGGTGGCCCGTGGATGCATGACGGTTCGCCCCCTCGGCGTGGTGGGCTCGCCCCAGGAGCGTATCGCGTTGGTGACGGCAGTCAACGGTCCGCGATAACCTGGGATGTGGACTGGCGGCGAGGGAAGGGCCACGAGATGACCGCGTTCTCGCTCGAACCGGCACAACACGCCTGGTGTGCGGAGCTGCGCGGGCTGGCCGCGCGGCGACTGCGACCGCTCGCCGAGAAGGGCGAACCCGGCCGGGTCAACCGCGCCCTGGTCGCCGAACTGGGCACCCTCGGCCTGCTGTCCCGGCTGTTCACCTCCGGCGCGCTCGACCTGTGTCTGATGCGCGAGTCCCTCGCCCGTGTCTGCACGGAGGCGGAGACCGCCCTGGCCCTCCAGGGCCTCGGCGCCCACCCGGTGCACGCCCACGGCACCCCCGCCCAGCGGGAGCGCTGGCTCCCCCGGGTGAGTGACGGCAGCGTGGTCGCGGCGTTCGCGCTGAGCGAGCCGGGCGCCGGCTCGGACGCGGCGGCACTGTCCCTCACCGCACACCCGGACGGGTCCTCCGGCTGGCGGCTCACCGGGGAGAAGTGCTGGATCTCCAACGCCCCCGACGCCGACTTCTGCACCGTCTTCGCCCGCACCACCCCCGGTGCCGGAGCCCGGGGCGTGACCGCCTTCCTGGTCCCCGCCGACCGGCCCGGCCTCACCGGAAGCCGCCTCGACATGCTCTCCCCCCACCCCATCGGCGCCCTCGCCTTCGACGCCGTACCGGTGACCGCCGACGACGTACTGGGCACGCCGGACGGCGGCTTCCGGGTCGCCATGGACACCCTCAACCTGTTCCGGCCCAGCGTCGGCGCCTTCGCGGTCGGCATGGCCCAGGCCGCCCTGGACGCGACCCTCGCGCACACCGCACGGCGGGACGCGTTCGGTGGCAAGCTGAAGGACCTGCAGACCGTCGCCCACCAGGTCGCCGAGATGGCTGTGCGCACCGAGTCGGCCCGGCTGATGGTGTACGCGGCGGCCACCGCGTACGACGAGGGCGCCGCCGATGTCCCCCGGCGCGCCGCGATGGCGAAACTGCTGGCCACCGAGACGGCGCAGTACGTCGTCGACCGGGCCGTCCAGCTGCACGGAGCACGCGCCCTGCGGCGCGGGCATCTGCTCGAACACCTCTACCGCGAGGTTCGTGCACCCCGTATCTACGAGGGGGCGAGCGAAGTCCAACGGGGCATCATCGCCAAGGAGTTGTACAAGAACCTGGAGGACCGGTGACCGCCGAGCGCGTCAACCCGCCCGCACTCTCCCCGCCGGCCGGCTTCTCCCACGCCGTCGTCGCCACCGGCTCCCGGCTGGTGTTCCTGGCCGGCCAGACCGCCCTCGACGCCGACGGCAAGGTGGTCGGTGACACCCTGCCCGAACAGTTCACCCGCGCCCTCACCAACCTGCTCACCGCCCTGCGCGCGGCCGGCGGCACCCCCGCCGACCTGGCCCGCGTCACCGTCTACGCCACCGACATCGCCGCCTACCGCCTCCACGCCCGCGCGATCGGCCGCGTCTGGCGGGAGCTGGCCGGCCGGGACTACCCGGCGATGGCCGTCGTGGAAGTGGTCCGGCTGTGGGACGAACGTGCGCTGGTGGAACTCGACGGCTTCGCCCTGCTGCCCTGACCCTCCGGGCGCGCCAGGGGGTGTTGCCCGGGTCCTGCTGGGGTCGCAAAGATGCCGTTGCCCGAAGTCGGCCTGATCCGAACGACACCCCTAGCCTGACGGCATGCCGGAGATCGAGCTGAGCGCGGGCACCGTCGAGTACGAGGACACCGGAGGTGACGGACCGGTCCTCGTCCTGCTGCACGGACTGCTGCAGGACTCCTCGGTCTGGCGGAAGGTCGTCGCCGGACTGCGGACCGGCCACCGGCTGATCGCGCCGACCCTGCCGTACGGATCGCACCGCAGACCCATGACCCGGCCGCCCACGCCCGACCTGGTCAACGAGTTGGTCGCGGAGTTCCTCGACCGCCTCGACCTGAGGGACGTCACCCTCGTCGAGAGCGACTGCGGACGCGCCCAGACGGTCGCCGGCCGGCACCCCGAGCGGCTGGCGCGGCTGGTGCTGATCTCCTGCGAGGCCTTCGACAACTATCCGCCCGGACTGCCCGGCAAGATGCTCACCCTGGCCTGCGGGGTGCCCGGCGGCATCCCGCTCATGGTGCGGACGCTGGGCCTGAAACCGCTGCGCAGGCTGCCCATCGGCCTCGGCGTGCTCACCAAGCGTCCGGTGCCGGACGAGATCGTCGACCGCTGGCTGCGCCCCCTGCGCACCGACCCGGCGATCCGGCGGGACTTCCGGCACTACGGGACCCATGTCCGGCGGACCGAACTGCTCGAAGCGGCGCAGGGCCTGCGCCGCTTCGACCGCCCCGCGCTGGTCGTCTGGGCGACCGAGGACCGGATGATGCCCCGCGCCCACGGCCGCCACCTGGCCGAACTGCTCCCGCACGGCCGGCTGGTGGAGATCAGGAACACGCGGACGCTGATCGCCGAGGACCGGCCGGAGCGGCTGGCCTCCCTGCTGCGGTGGTTCGTCGCCGAAGGGTGAACGCGGCGGCGGCCGGGGCCGGGCGGCGACCACGAGGCGATCGGCGGACACCCGGTGCGGGTCGGCCATCCGGCCGTCGGGGAACAGCTCGCCGGTGTCGTCGAACACGACCACACCGTCGCACCGCAGGCTCCTCGTTCTCCGCACCTCACCCGGATGGGTGGGCTCGAGGGTGGTGGGTGCCGAGAAATGGGGTCGCAGTGAGTGGTCCGGTTCTGCAGACTCCGGCCTGTGGATCGTTTGATGGTGATCGCGGATCGGTTGACCGACGTCGGCGGAGTGGTCGGCGTGTGTCTGGGCGGCAGCCGAGCGAGGGGAACACACCGGCCCGACTCCGATTTCGATGTCGGTCTGTACTATCGGCGGCCGCTGGACACCGCTGCTCTGCGTCTTCTGGCGTCCGAGCTGACCGGTGAGTCGGTCGAGGTGGAGCGGCTCGTGGAGATGCCTTCTATGTCGCCGGTTGCCTCTTCCGGGTGGTGGGGCTTCTTGTGCAGGGCCTGCATGCTCACGCGGGTTGCTGGGTGTTGAACGAAAAGGGAGCCGTCCAGGCTGCGGGACTGCTCCCGGCTGCTCCCGCGGACTTCACGGCGAGGGCTCACGGGTTGTACGCCATGTCCGGCACGACCCCGGACGTTCTGTCCGCCGTGCTCGATGCCGCTGACGCTCTGGCTGCCGACGTATGCAGGCGGCTTGCGTCCTGAGCGGAGCCACGGTGACGTAGTCGACCATGCGCGGGCCTCACGACTTCAGCACATCTTCCCGATCTTCCACGCTCGCGCTCGCTCCCCGGTGTTGGTCGGATGGTGAGCCGCACCGATACCGGCGGATGCCGGCGGTGGCCGTCCCCCGACGGCCGGTACCGTCCGGCCACCGAAGGGTGACGACGAGTGGCCGCGGGCCCGTGGGCCGGGTACTGGTGGAACGTCTTGTTCCGATCGCTCACGGAGGCTTCCATGCGTGTACGCCCCTACCTCGGCGCGGCGGCCGGTGCCGCGCTTCTGCTGCTCGGCACCGCGGCGGTGGTCACCCCGGCCACCGCGTCGGCCGGTCCCACGGAGGCCGTGACGGTGCACGCGGAGGGACGCATCGCCGACGACGGCTCCGTCACCCTCTCCGGCACGTACCGGTGCCTCGCCACCACCGGAGAGGCCTTCATCGGCTCCTCGGTGAGCCAGTCCGCACCCACGATCCGCTACGGCATCGGGGGCACCCGCGCGGTGTGCGACGGAGAGGAGCACCCTTGGAAGAACACCGGTCGCGTGCCCGACGGCGTACTGAAGGCGGGACCCGCGGACGTCGAGGCCACGGTCGTCGAATTGCGCCCCGCCGGCATCCTCCTGGAGCCCGTCGTCCATGCCGTCGATAACCGGGACATCACCCTCGTCCAGGTCTGACCGGCGACCGTCCGGCCCCGCGGACTGCCGGGGACCGGAAGAACACCGGCGTCCCCACTGCCGTGTCCGGGCATGGACCGGCGCCCCGCCGGTTCGTCACGCTGACCCCATGGTCGCTCTCCGCCACACGATGGTCCTCACCCCCGTGCCGCGTCCCTGGCTCACCGACGCCCTCGCCGTTCTCCTGGACCTGGCGGAGGACACCCGTACGGAGGCGGGGCGGGTGCTGCTGCCCGACGGGCGGGAGGTACCGGACGTACGGCACGCCGAGGGACGGCATCTCCGGCCCGGAGCGGTGTACGAGAGCACGGGGGGCGGGGAGCCGGGGGAGACGGGCCGGATCACGGTGGAGGAGTGGAACCGCCGGAGGGCGCTGCGGCTCGCGCTCGCCGTGTCCGCGCCGGAGGGCGCCTTCGCGCTCCGGTGCTCACTGCACCGTCCGAACCGCCCGCGCCTCCTCGAGATCGACGGGCGTGCCCGCGTGGAGAACGTGTGGTCCGCGCTGTCCCGGGTGAGCGGTGGGGCACGGCTGCGGTGCGACGACTGGTGGGCGGCGGCCGACACCGGCCGGACGGGGCGTACGGCACCGCTGCGGGCGCGCCTGGAGTGCGGCGCCGCCCGGGCGGACCTGCGGGCGGTCCCGGAACCCGGCGGCCTCGACGGCCACTGGGCCGTCACGGTCACCGTGGGCCTCCGGGGCAGGCGCCTGCTCCGCCCGGTGGCGGCCGTCGCCCTCCACCTCTTCAGGGGGCATCTGCAACGGTCCCTGGCCACCACCCTCGACGAACTCGCCGCGGAGTGGAACGACACGGTTCCCGGCCTGGTGGCGATGGGGCCCGATGCCCTGCGTCGGGAGATCCTGACGGCGGAAGGGGCGGGCGGGGCCCGACCGTGAGCCGGACGACGGCGCACGGTTGTCGGGCGGGACCGCGTGGCGGCGTGTCCGCCGCGCGGTGGAGCGGCGTCCGGTCCTGCCCCGCGTCGTGGTGTACGGGATCAAGCGTGACGCGTTCCGCTTCGAGGCCCATGACGGCCTCGGCAGGGGACGGCAGTCCACGAGGCGCGCTGCTGCGGCACGTTGACCCCGGATCGTCGGAGCAGCCGGCCTCGCCCGCGGATTCCGGCGCCCGTCAGGAAGGGGGGCGGCGGGCGGGGCGTGCCGCCCGCCGGGTGCCGGCCGGTGGCTCATGGCAGTCCGTCGGCCGGCCAGTCCAGCAGGCGTGCCCCGATCACGGCCGTCTGCAGCATGTAACGGTGTGCCGGATCGGAGGGGTTGGCGCCGGTGAGCCGGTGGATGCGCTCCAGCCGGTAGGTCAGCGCGCGCACGCTCAGTGAGAGCCGCCGGGCCGCCTCCGCGGCGACACAGCCGGAGTCGAAGTACGCGGTGAGCGTGTCGAGCAGAGGCCCGGCGCCGCCGCGGGCGGTGGTCAGCGGGCCGAGGGTGTTGTGGACCAGGTCGGCCATGGCCTGGCGGTCGCGGGCCAGCACCGGGTAGACGAGCAGATCGGAGGCGCGCAGCACCGGATCGTCCAGCCCCAGCCGCTCGGCGATCTCCAGGGAGCTCAGGGCTTCCTCGTACGACTGGACGACGCCGCCGGGCCCGGACTGCGGGCGGCCGATGGCGACCTGGCCGCCGTCGGTGGCGGCGTGTGCCTGCTTGGCGAAGTGGGTGAGCACCTCGCCCTGGTGCCCGGGCGCGATGCACAGCAGCCGCCCGTCCTTGGTGGTGAGCAGGACGCTGCGGTCACCGAAGCGGGACAGGAGCGCGTGCTCCACCTGCCGCGGCACGGGGTCGCCCTCGTCGTAAGGGACCGCGCCCCGGGCTACGGCCACCGCGTGTTCGTGGGACAGCCGCAGACCGAAGCGCTCGGCGCGTTCGGCGAGCCGGCCCAGATCGCTGCGACCGTAGAGCAGGTCGTCGATGAACTCCCGTCGCGCGGCCTCCTCCTGACGGACCGCCAGCCGCTGCGCGCGTTCATAGCCCTCGGCGAAAGCGTCCACGACCTGCTGTACGGCCGTGAGCGCTCCCTCCGCCGAGTCCGCGCCGCGCGGCCACGCCCCGCGGGCGGCGGACAGGTGCGCGCTGACGAGGAACCGCAGACCGAAGCCCGCCTCCGCCGCGCGCTCCCCCAGATCGCGCCGTGAGGCGATCTCGTCCCGGGTGAGGCGTCTGCCCGTCGCCGCCACCTCGGACAGAATGCGGGCATAGCCGTCCAGATACTGCTCGGGAATCTCCCTTTGTGTCACGCGGTCCCCCCAACTCCTGACGCATCCCTGATGCGTTCGTGTGGACGCACCGGCATGCAGAGCCTAGTGAACCTTGCCGGAATCCGGCAATGCGCGGTCCGGACCTCGCGGTGCACCATGGCCGCGGGGAGCACCGCGGAAGGTTCCGGTGCCGGGCACCGGCAGGTGTCCCGCACCGGAACCCGAGGGGAGCCGTGCTGCCCGACGACGTCGAGTGGTGAAGGGGAGGGGGCTCCGATGCGCAGGTTCGTGAAGCCCGCCGCGGGTCTGCCCGCACCCCGGCTCGTACGGCCGCTGCTCCGTCTCGCCCCGAACGAACCGGACGAACCGGAGGAACCCGGGCCGTCCCGGTCCCCGCGTGAGCGCGGTGCGGACCGGGACAGTGCGCCCGCGGCGCGCCGGACGGTGGACGGCATCCGTCCGTGCCGGTCGCAGAACCGCGCCGCCGCCTGACTCGTCTCCCTCATCACCGGACATTCACCCGCCTCGCCAACGAGGCGTCATTTCACCTGACTTCTGCCATCTTTTCAGCCCAGAAGGACGTACCCCATGGATGCCTCCACGGTGGGCATCGCCGTACTCGCCGGCGTCGCCCTGTTGTTCGTACTCATCGGTCTGCTGCTGGTCACCAAGCTGTTCCGCAAGGTGGAACAGGGCAAGGCGCTGATCGTCTCCAAGCTTCGCAAGGTCGATGTGACGTTCACCGGATCGGTCGTGCTGCCGGTGCTGCACAAGGCCGAGATGATGGACATCTCGGTGAAGACCATCGAGATCACCCGGGCCGGCAAGGAAGGTCTGATCTGCCGGGACAACATCCGCGCGGACATCCGCATCACGTTCTTCGTCAAGGTCAACAAGACGACCGACGACGTCATCAAGGTCGCCCAGGCGGTCGGCACCGCGCGGGCCAGCGACCGGAACACCCTTCAGGAGCTCTTCCACGCCAAGTTCTCCGAGGCGCTGAAGACCGTCGGCAAACAGATGGACTTCACCGACCTCTACACCAAGCGCGAGGAGCTTCGGTACCGGATCATCGAGGTCATCGGTGTCGACCTCAACGGCTACCACCTCGAGGACGCGGCGATCGACTACCTGGAGCAGACGCCGCTGAGCCAGCTCGACCCCGGCAACGTCCTCGACGCGCAGGGCATCCGCAAGATCACCGAGCTGACGGCCGTGGAACACGTCCGCACCAACGAGGCCCAGCGCAACGAGGAGAAGGAGATCACCCGGCAGGACGTCGACGCGCGCGAGGCGATTCTGGAGCTGGAGCGTCGGCAGGCCGACGCCGAGATCAAGCAGAGGCGGGAGATCGAGACCGTACGGGCCCGCGAGGAGGCGGAGACCGCGCGGGTGATGGAGGAGGAGCGGCTGCGCGCGCAGAGCGCCTTCCTGCGCACCGAGGAGCAGCTCGGCGTGCAGCGCGAGAACCAGGCTCGTGAGGTGGCCGTCGCGGCCAAGAACCGCGAGCGGGTCATCGCCGTCGAGAGCGAGCGCATCGAGAAGGACCGGCTGCTGGAGGTCATCGCGCGGGAGCGGGAGACCGAACTGACCCGGATCGCCGCCGACAAGGAGGTCGAGGCGGAGAAGCGGGAGATCGCCGAGGTCATCCGCGAGCGGGTGGCGGTGGACCGTACGGTCGCCGAGCAGGAGGAGTCCATCAAGAAGCTCCGCGCCGTCGAGGAGGCCGAGCGGCAGCGGCAGTCCGTGATCATCGCCGCGGAGGCCGAGGCGCAGGAGAAGCTGGTCAAGGACATCAAGGCCGCGGAGGCCGCCGAGCAGGCCGCCACCCACCGTGCCGCCGAGGAACTCACCCTAGCCGAGGCCCGGTTGAAGACCGCCGACCTGAACGCACGGGCCAGGCTGCGGACCGCCGAAGGAGTTCAGGCGGAGGCCGCGGCCGAAGGGCTGGCCGCCGTACAGGTCCGCGACAAGGAGGCCGAGGTCATCGAGAAGGCGGGCCGCGCCGAGGCCGGGGCCACCGAGGCACGGATGCGCGCGGAGGCCGAGGGAGTGAAGGCCAAGGCGCTCGCCGACGCCGAGGGGGCGCGGGCGCAGGCCCTCGCCGACGCGGAGGCCATCAGCGGCAGGCTCCGCGCGGAGGCGGCCGGTCTCACCGAGAAGGCGGCGGCGATGGCCGCCCTCGACGAGGCGTCCCGCGGCCACGAGGAGTACCGGCTGCGGCTGGAGGCCGAGAAGGACGTCCGGCTCGCCGGCCTCGAGGTGCAGCGGCAGGTCGCCGAGGCGCAGGCCACCGTCCTCGCCACCGGACTGGAGAGCGCGGACATCAGCATCGTCGGCGGGGAGTCGGTGTTCTTCGACCGGCTGATGTCCTCGATCTCGCTCGGCAAGAGCGTGGACGGCTTCGTCCGGAACTCCGAGACCGCGCAGGCACTCGCCGGCCCGTGGCTGGACGGCTCCGCGAGCTTCACCGACGACCTGAGCCGTGTCCTGGGCTCCGTCTCCACCTCCGACGTGCAGAACCTCACGGTCTCGGCCCTGCTGATGCGACTGATGCGGCAGGGCGGCGAGAACACCGGTCGGTTCAAGGAACTGATCGACAAAGCGGGTGAGTTGGGCCTTTCGGACACACCGCTGGCCGAGCTGAACGGCCACGCCAGGGCCTGACCACCATCCGGCCGGGAGCCGCCGCACAGGGGACGGCGGCTCCCGGCCGGTCCCATCCCGAGAGGCAGTCATGACCAGCAGCACCCACGAGTCCGCCGTCCGTCACCACACCCCCGGCGCGGCCGGCCCCGCGACGGATCCCGCCGGGGCTCCCGCGACGGACTCCGCCGCGACCCCCGCGACGGTCGACGGCGGCGCCTATCAGGTACTGCGGGACCGCCTCAGCGGCCGCGCCGCCGAGCTCGCCCGCCGGGCCGAGGCGCTGAACCACCGGAGGGCGGAGGAGTTCGGCGCCCCCGCCCTGCGCCTCACCGCGGCCGAGCGGCTGCGCACCGACCGGGGCAGCGTGCCCCGTGACATCGTCGCCGTCGGTGACGTGCTCCTCTTCGGCTACGAGGCCCGTCCCCGGCCCGACCGGGAGACCTCGGTCGGCGACGTCCTCGCCCCGCACGACCGCGAGCTGAACCGCCTGCCCGACGACGCCGTGCCCGGACTCCTCGACGACCCCCAGTTCGTCCGTGAGTTCGACGCCCTGCACCGCTACTACCGCCAGGCCCGCCTGCTGCGGCTGCGCCGCGTCGACGGCAAGCTGCTCGCCGTCTTCCAGACCGGTGAGAAGGCCGGCGACATCCGCGTGCTGCGCTGGTCGGTCTCCGAGGACGGCCGTGCCAGGTTCCTCGACGCACGCGGCGACCGCGACCACGCGCTCACCCCGCCCGTCGACGTCGACTGGCTGCCCACCACCCGCGAGCACCACGTCCTCGGCCGTCACCCCCATGTCTCCGTCCAGGGCGAGATCTTCGTCGACACCCTCGGCGGCACCCTCACCGTCAAGACCGACAACGACACCGACACCCCCCACGGCATCCACTCCGAGCCGGTCGACGAGCCCCTGCAGTCCCTCGCCGACGCCGAGATCGCCCACGCCCGCGTCGGCCCCCTGATCCTGCTGCGGATCCTCCCCTACAAGGAGACCGCCCACCGCTATCTGGTCTTCAACACCCTCACCCGCACCCTCGTCCGCCTCGACGGCATCGGACAGGGCTGCCGCCGGCTGCCCGAGGACCAGGGCATCGTGTTCCCCGGCGGCTACTGCCTCGCCGCCGGCCCGCACAAGACGTACGAACTCGACACCGAGGCAATGGAGTTCGAGCGCGAGGTGCGCTCGCCGTACGGCGAGGACGTGCTGTACGCCTTCCATGCCCCGGTGCGAGGACGCGGTCTGCTGCTGTCGTACAACCAGATCCGCGAGGCCGTCGCCACCCCGATGGCCTGCCACGGCTGGGCCCTGTTCGACGACGGGCACCTCGTCCTGCTGCGCCCCGAGGGGGACGAACCAGCCCGCGTCCACCCCGTCCAGCTCTGGGACTCGCCCTACGTCTCCGACACCTTCGCCGCCGCACAGCCCGCCGGCGAGGGACCGCTGGCCCGGGTCGGCAACGCCGACCTGGTCCGCGGCATCTCCGACTGCCTGTCGCTGGCCCGCTCCGCCGCCGAGACCACCCCGACGGCCGAGATCTACACGACCCTGGCGGCCGCCTGCGTCCGCGCCCTGGACACCCACCACTGGCTCGGCGACAGCGAACTGGGTGACCTGCGCACCCCGCTGGAGGAGGTGCGGGCCACCGCCGAGCAGGTGCTGGCCGAGTTCGAGACCGTACGCGACCTCACCCGGCGGGCCGCGGAAGCACTCGACGAGGCGGCGGACCGGATCGCCGCGGTGGTGCGCCGGCTGCGCGGTGAGCAGCCCCGCGAGGCCGCCGCCTGGGTCACCGGACTCACCGAACTCCGCCACGCCCAGGGCCATCTGCTGACTCTCAAGGACATGCGGTACGCGGATCACGCCCGCATCGACGCCCTCGCCGGCGAGGCCGGGGAGGACCTCGCCTCCTTCGGGCAGCGGGCCATCGCCTTCCTCGCCCGCGAGGACGCCTTCGCCACCCACCACACGGACCTCGAACGGCTGCACGCCGAGATCGAGTCGATCACCACCACCGCCGGGGCCGCCCCGATCGCCGCTCGCCTCGACGAACTCGCCGGCGGGCTGCGCACGGTGACCGAGGTGGTCGCCGGGCTCGACATCACCGACGCCACCGTCCGCACGGCCGTCCTGGAACGGGTCGCCGAGGCCCTGGGCGGTGTCAACCGGGCCCGCGCCACCCTCGACACCCGCCGCCGCGGCCTGCTCGACCGGGAGGCGCGCGCCGGGTTCGCCGCCGAACTCGCCCTGCTCGGCCAGACGGTCACCGGCGCCCTCGCCGCGGCCGGTGACCCCGAGACCTGCGACGACCAGCTGACCCGGGTCCTGACCCAGCTGGAGGCCCTGGAATCCCGCTTCGCGGAGTTCGACGACGTCCTCGGCGAACTCGCCGCCCGGCGCACCGAGGTCTACGAGGCGTTCTCCGCCCGCAAGCAGAGCCTCACCGACGCCCGGGCCCGCCGCGCGGAACAGCTCGCCTCCGCCGCCGAGCGGGTCCTGACGACGATCACCCGGCGGTCCGCCGCACTCGCCGACACCGACGCGGTGAGCACCTGGTTCGCCTCCGACCCGCTCGTCGCCAAGATCCGCCGCACCGCAGGTGAACTGCGCGAACTGGGCGACCGCGTACGGGCGGAAGAACTCGACGGACGGCTGCGCTCCGCCCGCGAGGAGGCCGTCCGCGCCCTGCGTGACCGCACCGACCTCTACGCGGACGGCGGACGCGTCATCCGCCTCGGCGGACACCGCTTCGCCGTCTCCACCCAGCCCTTCGAACTCACCGTCGTCCCGCACGGCGACGGCCTCGCCGTCGCCCTCACCGGGACCGACTACCGCGCCCCCGTCACCGACCCCGCGCTCCTCGCCGACCGTCCGCTGTGGGACCGGCACCTGCCGTCGGAGTCGCCGGAGGTGTACCGCGCCGAACACCTCGCCGCCCGCCTGCTGCACGAGCACGGCCCCGACGCCCTGACCGGCGCCGACGACCTCGCCGCCGTGGTCCGGGGGGCCGCCGAGGAGGCGTACGACGAGGGCTACGAGCGGGGCGTCCACGACCACGACGCCACCGCCGTCCTTACCGCCGTACTGCCCCTGTACGAGGCGGCCGGACCCCTGCGCCACGCGTCGGCCGCCCGCGCGCACGCCCTGCTGTACTGGGCGCACGGCACCACGGACCGGGAGCGCGAGGACCTCACCCGCCGCGCCCGCTCCCTGGCCCGGGTCCGTGACGCCTTCGGCCCGCCGCCCGCGCTGGACGCGCTGCGCGCCGAACTCGCCCGCGCCGTGGCGGACTGGGGCGTCGACTCCGGCGTCCGACCCGAGGCCTGCGCCGCGTACCTCTTCGACGAACTGACCACAGGACCCGACGGTTTCGTCATCAGCACCACCGCCCGCACCCTGCTCGACAAGTTCCGCCGCACGGTCGCCACCGACGCCTACGACGCGGACCTGCCCGCCCTCGGCGACCTCACCGCCCGCCGCCAGCTGGTCGAGGCCTGGCTGACCGCGTACACCGCCGCCACCGGGGACCGGGTGGCCCGCGGCGACCTCGCGGAGGCCGTGGCCGCCGAGCTCTGCCCGGACCTGCCCCGTCACGAGTCCGACGCGGCCCTGACCGTCACGGTGGAGGGGCTGATCGCCACCCACCCCAGGATCACCGACCGCCGCCTCACCCTCCGCCTCGACGAATTCCTCTCCCGCACCCAGGAGTTCAGGGACCACGACGTACCGGCCTTCCGCGCCTTCCAGCGCCGCCGCACCGCCCTGGTGACCGCCGAGCGCACCCGTCTGCGCCTGGACGACCACCGGCCGCGTGTGATGGCGTCGTTCGTCCGCAACCGGCTGGTCGACGAGGTCTACCTGCCGCTGGTCGGCGACAGCCTCGCCAAGCAGCTCGGCACCACGGGCGAGTCCGCCCGCACCGGCACCGGCGGACTGCTGCTGCTCGTCTCCCCGCCCGGCTACGGCAAGACGACCCTCATGGAGTACGTCGCGCACCGCCTCGGCCTGGTCCTGGTCCGGATCAGCGGCCCGGCGCTCGGTCACGCGGTCACCTCCCTGGACCCGGCCGAGGCGCCGAACGCCACCGCCCGCCAGGAGGTCGAGAAGATCAACTTCGCGCTGGCCGCCGGCAGCAACACCCTCCTCTACCTCGACGACATCCAGCACACCTCGCCCGAACTGCTGCAGAAGTTCATCCCGCTGTGCGACGCCACGCGCCGGATGGAGGGCGTGTGGGACGGCGAGCCGCGCACCTACGACCTGCGCGGCAAGCGGTTCGCCGTCTGCATGTCCGGCAACCCCTACACCGAGTCCGGCGAGGTCTTCCGGGTCCCGGACATGCTGGCCAACCGTGCCGACGTGTGGAACCTCGGCGACGTCCTGACCGGCAAGGAGGACGTCTTCGCGCTCAGTTTCGTGGAGAACGCCCTCACCGCCAACCCGGTCCTCGCCCCGCTCGCCGGACGCGACCGCGCCGACCTGGACCTGCTGCTCCGGCTCGCCGGGAACGACCCCACGGCCCGCCCCGACCGCCTCATCCACCCGTACGCGCCCACCGAACTCGACCGCGTGCTGGCCGTGCTGCGGCATCTGCTCACCGCCCGCCGTACGGTCCTCGCCGTCAACGCCGCCTACATCGCCTCCGCCGCCCAGTCCGACGAGGCCCGCACCGAGCCGCCGTTCCGGCTCCAGGGCTCCTACCGCAACATGAACAAGATCGCCCAGCGGATCCAGCCCGTCATGGACGACACCGAACTGACGGCCGTCATCGACGACCACTACACGGCCGAGGCCCAGACCCTCACCACCGGCGCCGAGGCGAGCCTGCTCAAGCTCGCTGAACTGCGCGGCACCCTCACCGCCGAACAGACGGCGCGCTGGGCCGAGTTGAAGGCGGCTCACGTCCGCACCGTCACCCTGGGCGGCTCCGGCGAGGACGCGCTGGCCCGCGCGGTGGCCGCGCTCGCCCTCCTCGGTGACCGCATCGCCGCCGTCGAGTCGGCCATCACCCGCGCCGCCGATCCCCGGCGCCTCCTGGCCGGCCCGTCGCGACCCCGGGGCACCGGGTCCGGAGACGGCGACTGAGGCGGCTCGGCACGCGGCCCGCGCCGACGGGGACCACGGATCCTCCGCGCAGGAGCCAAGTACGCCGGAGATTGGCCTTCCGGACGGGGGGTCAGGGGTTTATCTACGCGCGGAGCAGGTTTGCTCACCTCAGTATTCGGGTCATTCCGGAAGACTTTTTGCAGGGGAGTTACCGATCGGTATCGCGGACTGCTACAACCCTTCTTGCTTCCTCAACTACCCCCGTGAGTTTCATGCCTGAAGGGCGGAGACACGTGTCAACGCGTTCTCTCGGAGCAACTCTCGTCACCCTGATCCTGGGTGCCGCGACCGTACTCGGTCTGGCGCAGCCCGCCATGGCCGCCGGACACAACTACGTTGCTCTCGGCGACTCCTACTCCTCCGGAGTGGGCGCCGGGAGCTATACGTCCGAAAGCGGTGACTGCAAGCGCAGCACCAAGGCCTACCCCGAGCTGTGGAAGAACGCCAACGCCCCGTCGTCGTACAAGTTCGTCGCCTGCTCGGGCGCCACGACGACGAGCGTGGCCGGCAGCCAGCTGGGCGCGCTGTCCTCCTCGACCACCCTCGTCAGCGTCACGGCCGGGGGCAACGACGTCGGCTTCGCGGACGTCATGCAGACCTGCGTGCTGCAGAGCCAGGCGACCTGTGTCTCCCGGGTCAACACGGCGGTCTCACAGATGCAGAACTCCCTCCCCGGTAAGCTCGACTCGCTGTACTCCGCCATCCGCTCCCGCTCCCCGCAGGCGCGCGTCGTGGTCCTCGGCTACCCGCGCTTCTACAAGCTGTCGGGCAGCTGCATCGTCGGCCTCACCGAGACCGAGCGCGGCGCGATCAACAACGCCGCCGACGTGCTGAACGGGGTCATCGCGAAGCGTGCGGCCGACGCCGGGTTCACCTACTCCAGCGTGGTGGACGAGTTCACCGGACACGAGATCTGCTCGGGCTCCGCGTGGCTGCACAGTGTGACGCTCCCGATCACCAACTCCTACCACCCGAAGGCCGCGGGACAGTCGGGCGGATACCTGCCCGCCTTCCGCTCGGCGGCGTAACCTCACGGTCGGAGTTCCGGAGGGGCGGCCATGGCCGCCAGCTCCTCGGGGGTGCGGGGCCCGGTGGCCGCATCGGCCAACAGCCCTCGCCCCCGCAGGAGTTGCCCGGCCGCCACTCCCCAGGGCAGCCGCAGACCCGCGGCTCGCAGAAGATCGTCGCGGGCCAGCAGTTCGGCGACGTGGCCGGTGCTCACCCCAGCCGGGGTCAGCAGGGCCGCGTCGTCGGCCCAGCGCAGCGCGAGGTCCACGTCGTGGGTGGCCATCACCACCGTGGTGCCGCCCGCGCGCAGTCCGTCGAGGGCGGTGAGCAGACGCTCCTGACCCTCCGGATCGAGGCCGGCCGTCGGCTCGTCCAGGATCAGGACACGGGGCCGCATGGCGACGGCGCCCGCGATCGCCGTCCGCTTGCGCTGCCCGTAGGAGAGCAGATGCGTGGGCCGGTCGGCGAGCGCCGTGATGTCCAGCGCGGCCAGCGCCCCGGCCACCCGGGCGCGCACCTCCGTATCGGGCAGACCGAGGTTCAGCGGCCCGAACGACACGTCCTGCCCGACCGACGCGGCGAACAACTGGTCGTCCGGGTCCTGCACCACCAACTGCACCGCGGTCCGCAACCGGGTCAGCCCCTTCCGGTCGTAGCGCACGGGGACGTCCCCCAGCAGCAACGCACCACCGGCCGGCCGCAGTCCTCCGCTCAGCAGCCGCATCAGCGTCGTCTTGCCGCTGCCGTTGCGTCCCAGCAGGGCCAGCGCGCGCCCCTCGCGCACCCCGAAGTCCAGCCCGGTGAGCACGGGCGGGCCGTCCTCGTACGCGAAGGACGCGTCCCGCAGAGCCACCAGCACGGACTCGCTCACCACAACAGCCTTTCCAGTACGAGGGACAGGGCGGCCAGCGCCCCCAGGAGCGCCACGCTGAGTGCCGTGAACCGGACGGAGACCCGGGCCTCGGGCACCAGCACGCGCAGGGTGCCGTCGTAACCCCGCCCGGCGAGCCCCGTCTGCAGCCGCGCCGCCCGGTCGAAGGACCGGACGAACGCGGTCGCGCCGAGCCCGCCCAGCGAACGCCACGTCGCAGCCCGGGTGGTGTGCCCCAACCGGGCCGCCTGTGCCTCCCCGACCCGGCGCACCGAGTCCAGCAGCAGAAAGCTCATCCGGTACGTCACCAGCGCCACGTCCACGAGCGGCGCGGGCACCCCGGCGCGCACCAGCCGCGGCAGCAGATCCGACAGGGGCGTGGTGAACGCGAACAGCAGCACGCCGAGGGAGGCTGCCGAGGTACGGAGCAGCAACTCCCCGGCGTGCAGCGGCCCGTCCGGTGCCGGGGACACGAAGCCGCCCGGCCCGCCCACCCGCACCAGCAGCGGCAGTGCCCCGGTGACACAGAAGCCCAGCGGCACCCGGTACGCCCGCCACAGCCGCCGGGCGGGCACACCCGCCGGGCCGAGCAGCACCACGAGCGCGGTCACCAGCACCAGGGCCGCGCCCGGCCGGGGCGGCAGCGAGATCGCGAGCACGGTGAGCCCCAGTCCCAGCACGGCCTTGTCCACGGGGTGACGGCGGCGCCAGCGACTGCTGTGCGCCGCCGCGTCGATCGGCAGCACCCGGCGATCAGACCGGTCGTCCGGCGGCGGCGCCGTCGCCGGTTCCGGTACTCGTGTCCACCCCGGCACCGGTGCCGTCGACCGGGCCCGCCCCGTCACCTTCGCCGGTACCCGGGCCCGCCCCGTCACCTTCGCCGGTACCCGGACCCGCCTCGTCACCTTCGCCGGTATCCGTGCCCGCCCCGGCCCGGGAAGGCCCCGACGACCGCGCATCGCCCTGCCGCCGCCCGCGCCGCAGCCCGAAGTAGTAGGAGAGGACGCCCGCGCCGATCGCCGCCTGGAGGGCGAACAGCCCCGACTCGACCTCGCCGGACGGCGGTTCGTACAGCGGTGAGAACCACGGCTCGTACTCCGGTGCGATCTCGGTGATCGCCGTCTCCGCCTCGCCGTCCGCGCCAGTGAACGGCTCCTCCTTGTGGTCGCCGAGCCCGAGCACCAGCGGGAGCACGGCCAGCGCGGCCACCAGCGCCAGCAGCAGTGTGTTGATCCTCGCGTCACGGCTCATCGGGCCACCGCCCCGGCCGACTCCGCCGGCTTCCGCCCGGCCACCGACGTGACGAGCACGCCGAGCCGCGTCAGTTCGCCCCTGCTCGACCGCACCAGCATCCGCATCACCAGCACGGTCAGCAGCCCCTCGCTCACCGCGAGCGGGATCTGCGTCACCGCGAAGATTCCCCCGAACTTGCCCAGGGCGCCGAGGAATCCGCTGCCCGGGTCGGGGAAGGCGAGCGCCAGCTGCACGCTGGTCACGCAGTACGTCGACAGGTCGGCGACGAACGCGCCGCAGAACACGGCGGCCATCAGCGGCACGTCGCAGCGGCGCAGCAGCCGGTAGACGCCGTACCCGGCCCACGGGCCGACGATCGCCATCGAGAACACGTTGGCGCCGAGGGTGGTCAGCCCGCCGTGGGCGAGCAGCAGCGCCTGGAACAGCAGGGTGATGGTGCCCAGCACCGCCATGACCGGCGGCCGGAACAGGATGGCGCCCAGTCCCGTGCCGGTGGGATGGGAGCAACTGCCCGTCACCGACGGCAGTTTCAGCGCGGACAGGACGAAGGTGAACGCTCCCGAAGCGCCGAGCAGCAGGGTGCTCTCGGGATGTTCCCTCACTTCACGGATGAGCGACCGGGCTCCGTGGACGACGAACGGCGCCGACGCGACGCCCCAGGCGACCGCGTGCGCCGGAGGCAGAAAACCCTCGGCGATATGCATGGCTCAGCAGACCCTCTCCAGCACCTCGTGGATGGTTGACGCGCCCTGGCCGGTCTCCTGGCTGACGGGTACCACCGCCCGTGCTCCGCCTTCCCGGGTCCCGAAGAACCCAGTGGCTGCCCGTGAGGGCCGGAGCCGGACTTCCCGATCACAGTGGCGAGGGCCGCACCGGTATCGCACCGATTTCCCGTCACCAAGGCGTGGCGACAGTAATGCCCGTTCCGGTCCGGTGACAAGCGGCCCTCGGGGGCGCGCGGACGGCGCCCGGCGGCTCGCGGCCCGGCGCACACCCACGCGCTTGACAGGAGCTGCGCCGACCGTCGGGACGGGGGGACTGAGGGCCCGCCGTCCTGGGCAGAACCTTGCTGCAACTAATATGCAACAGCGATTTGGAGGCAAGAGGGATGCGAGGTTCGATGACGACCCGACGAATACGGGCCGCCGCCGCCACGGTGGCGCTGGCCGGGGCGGTCACCGCCTGCTCGGCGCCGGGCACCGGCGGCGCGGACGGCGGGGCGTCCGCCGCATCCGTGGTGATCGGGGTCTCCAGCGAACCGGACACCCTCAGCCCGCTCCTCGGTTACGGCAAGGACGGCAACTCCAAGATCTTCGACGGGCTCCTCGCCCGCACCGCCGACCTCGGCCTCGAGCCCGCGCTGGCGAAGGCGCTCCCCGAGGTCACCGACGGCGGCCTCACCTACACGTACACCCTGCGCGACGGCGTGAGGTTCAGCGACGGCGAGCCGCTCACCGCCGACGACGTGGTGTTCACCTACCGCACCGTGCTGGACGACAGGACCAACAACACCGCCAAGAGCGAACTGGACGCCATCAAGGAGGTCAGGGCGGTCGACGACGACACGGTCGTCTTCACCCTCGACCACCCGTACGCCGCCTTCGCCGCCCGCACGGTGCTGCCCGTCGTCCCCGAGCACATCGCCGGACGGCAGGACCCCAACACCGGCGCCTTCGGCACCGAACCGGTCGGCACCGGGCCGTACGTCCTCACCGGCTGGAGCAAGGGCGAGAAGCTGACCTTCAAGGCCAATCCGGACTACTGGGGCGGCGCTCCGAAGGTGAAAAAGCTCACCATGGCGATCATCGCCGACGACGACGTCCGCGCCACCCGGCTGCGCTCCGGCGACCTCGACGGCGCGGTCCTGCCGCCCGACCTCGCCGCCACCTTCAAGAGCGGCGACCACAGGAGGACGTACCGGGCGACGTCCTACGACTTCCGCGCGGTCTCCCTCCCCACCGGCAACCCCGTCACCGGCGACACCGCCGTCCGCCGCGCCCTCGACCTCGCCGTGGACCGCCGGGCCATGGTCGACACGATCCTCGACGGCGCCGGACGCCCCGCCTACGGTCCGCTGCCCCTCGACGACCCCTGGTTCGCCAAGGACGTCGAACGCCCCCAGGACCTCGCCGAAGCCGGGCGCGTACTGGACCGGGCCGGCTGGAGGCCCGGCAAGGACGGCATCCGCGCCAAGGACGGCCGCCCCGCCCGCTTCACCCTGTACTACCCCTCCGGCGACAAGGTCCGCCAGGACCACGCCCTCGCCTACGCCTTTGACGCCAAGAAGGCCGGCCTGGACGTCAGGGTCGAGAGCGCCACCTGGGAGGTCATCGAACCCCGGATGGAACACGACGCCGTCCTCGCCGGCTTCGGCAGCACCGGCGACCCCGACTTCGGCCTCTACACGCTGCTGCACTCCACCCTCGCCGGGGACGGCTTCAACAACATGGCCCGCTACGACAACCCCGCCGTGGACCGGGCCCTCGACACCGCGCGCCGCAGCCAGGACACCAAGGTCCGGAAGGAGGCCTACGACACCCTGCAGCGCGCTCTCGTCGAGGACCCCGGCTACACCTTCCTCACCCACATCGACCACATGTACGTCCTCGACGACCGCTGGAAGGACCTCACCACCCAGACCGAACCGCACGAGCACGGCTTCGCCGGCGGCCCCTGGTGGAACGTCGAGGACTGGCGGCCCCAGGCATGACCCGCGCCCCCTGGGGAGCGATGGCACGGCTCACGGCACGGCGGGCCCTGTACGCCGTGCCGGTGCTCCTCGTCGTCACCTTCGGCGCGTTCGCCGTGGCCGCGGCCTCCCCCTTCGACCCCGTCAAGGCATACGCGGGCACCGCCGCGCTCGGCGCCGACCGGGCCACCCTGGACCGGCTGCGGGACAACCTCGGCGTCGACCGGCCCTTCACCGCCCGCTGGTGGGACTGGCTGACCTCGGCACTCGGCGGCGACCTCGGCCTGTCCACCGTGATGCGCCGGCCGGTGGCCGAGGTCATCGGCGAACGCCTCGTCTGGTCGACGCTGCTGTGCGCCGTCGCGTTCGCCGTCGCCGTCCTGCTCGGCACCGCGCTCGGCGTGCTCGCCGCGCGCCGTCCCGGCTCGCTCCTCGACCGCGCGGTCACCTCCCTCGCGTACTCCCTGGAGGCGGCGCCGGTCTTCTGGATCGCCCTGCTCGCGGTCTGGCTGTTCGCCCTCCACCTGGACGTCCTCCCGGCCGGCGGCCTCACCGACACCGGCAGCGACCGGGTCACCTTCGGACAGGTCGCGAGCCACCTGGTGCTGCCCGCCGGCGTCCTCGCCGTCTCCCAGCTGCCCTGGTTCATCCTGTACGTCCGTCAGGGGGTCGGCGACGCCCTCGCGGAGGACCCCGTACGCGGAGCCAGGGCCCGCGGCCTGAACGAACGCACCGTCCTGCTCGGCCACGCCCTGCGCTGCGGACTGCTGCCCGTGCTCACCCTGATCGGCTCCCGCGTCCCGGAACTCATCACCGGCGCGCTGCTCGTGGAGAGCGTCTTCAGCTGGCCGGGCATCGCCGCGGCCACCGTGGAGGCGGCCACCGCCGTCGACTTCCCGCTGCTGGCGGCGCTCACCGCCCTCGCCACCGCGGCCGTCCTCGCCGGGAACCTGCTCGCCGACCTGCTCTACGGACTGATCGACCCGAGGGTGAAGCCGAATGAGATGTGACTCCCGTGGCTGACACCACCGCAGAGAAGACGGGCGGGGCGGCAGAGACCCGCGCCGTGGAGAAGACGGGCGCCGCGGAACACGCGCGCGCCGTGGAGCACACGCGCGCCGTGGAGCACGCGCGCGCCGTGGAGCACGCGCGCGCCGTGGAGCACGCGCGCGCCGTGGAGCACACGCCCTCGACCGTGTGGCGCTCGCACGGCACCACCCGCCGCTCCACCCACACCCTCCGCCTGCGCGTCTCCGCCGCGCTGATCGCCGTGACGGCGCTCGCGGTCCTGCTCGTACCGCCCGTGGTCCAGCTCGACCAGCAGGCCGTCGACCTGGCCGCCAAGCTCCTGCCACCGAGCTGGGCGCACCCCTTCGGCACCGACGACGTGGGCCGCGACCTGCTGCTGCGCTGCGTCTACGGACTCAGGGTGTCGCTCATGGTGGGCGTGGTGGCCGCGCTCACCGCCACGGTGATCGGCACCGCCGTCGGCGCCACCGCCGGCGCGCTCGGCGGCCGGGCCGACCGCCTGGTCATGCGCGTGGTCGACACCCTGTCCTCCGTCCCGCACCTGCTGCTCGGCATCTTCATCGTCGCCATGTTCCGGCCGGGTGTCTGGCCGGTGGTGATCTCCGTCGCCCTCACCCACTGGCTGTCCACCGCCCGCATCGTCCGCGCCGAGGTCCTGTCGCTGCGCTCCCGTCCCTACATCGACGCGGCCGTCTCCGGCGGCGCGTCCCGGTGGCGGGTCACGGTCCGTCACCTCCTCCCCGGCGTACTGCCCCAGGCCGGCCTCGCCGCCGTCCTGATGGTCCCGCACGCCATGTGGCACGAGTCGGCCCTGTCCTTCCTGGGCCTCGGCCTGCCCACCCACGCCGCGAGCCTCGGCACCCTCATCCAGGGTGCCCGCGGCTCCCTGCTCGCCGGACAGTGGTGGCCCACCCTGTTCCCCGGCCTCTTCCTGATCATCCCCACCCTCGCCATCGCCGGCCTCGCCGGTGTCTGGCGGGAGCGGATCAACCCGCGCCGCCGATCGGAGCTGATGCTTTGACCACCGAGCGACCTCCCGTGCCGGCCGACGTGGTGACGTCGGAGGGGTCTGCTGTGCCGTCGGCCGACGCGGTGACGACGGAGCGGTCCCGTGTGCCGTCGGCTGACTCTGTGCCGGTGGAGCCGTCTTCCGTCCCGTCGGCTGACGGCGTGCCGGGGGAGCGGTCTTCCGTGCCGGCGGCCGACGGCGTGGCGGGGGAGGGGTCTCCCGTGTTGGCGGTCCGTGGGCTGTTCGTGCGGTTCCTGCTGCCCGGTGGCCGTCGCGTCGCCGCCGTCACCGACGCGTACTTCGACGTGGCGCCGGGGGAGTGCCTGGCCCTGATCGGTGAGAGCGGTTGCGGCAAGTCCGTCCTGGCCTCCGCCCTCCTCGGCCTGCTCCCGGGCAACGCCCGCACCGCGGGCAGTGCGCTGCTCGGCGACCTGGACCTGCTCACCGTCGGCGAACGCACCCTCGCCCGCACCGTACGGGGCCGCCGTATCGGTCTCGTCCCGCAGAGCCCCGCCGCCCACCTCACGCCCGTCCGCACGATCCGCTCCCAGACAGAGGAGGCGGTCGCCCAGCTCACCGGCACCCGCGGCCGTACGGCCCTGCGCGCGGCCGCCGAACAGGCCGCCGAACGCGCCGGGTTCCCCGCGGACCACCTCGACCGGCACCCGCACGAACTCTCCGGCGGCCTGGCCCAGCGAGCCGCCACGGCCCTCGCCCTGATCGGCGACGCCCCCCTGCTGCTCGCCGACGAACCCACCACCGGACTGGACCGGGACCTCGTGGACCGCACGGTCGACGAACTGCGCCGTCACGTCGACGCCGACGGCGACCGGGCGCTGCTGATGATCACGCACGACCTGGCGGCGGCGGAACGCGTCGCCGACCGTGTGGCGGTGATGTACGCGGGCCGCATCGTCGAACTGGTTGACGCGAGGACCTTCTTCGGCTCCCCGGGCCCTCGCCACCCCTACAGCCGGGGCCTGTTGGAGGCCCTTCCCGAAAGGTCCTTCACCCCCGTCCCCGGACTGCCGCCCGAACTCGGCGACCTCCCCGACGGCTGCGCCTTCGCCCCCCGCTGCGACCGCGCCACGGACCTCTGCACGACCCTCCCGCCCTTCACGGGCCCGGTCGCCTGCCATCACCCGGCCCCGGCCGCCGCGGTCCCCGCCCCGGCCCCCACCTCGGAGGACATCCGTGCTTGAACTGCGCGCCATCACCGCCGGTTACGACCGCCGCGCTCCCGTCGTATGCGACGCGACCCTCACCGTCGCCCCCGGCGAGGCCGTGGGCCTGCTGGGCCCCAGCGGCTGCGGCAAATCCACCCTCGCGAGGGTCGCCGCCCTCCTCCACCGCCCCGACTCCGGGGAAGTCGTCCTCGACGGCACCCCCGTCCACCGCTACCGCCACCGGGCCCCCCGCGCCAGGCGCACCACCGTCGGCGTGGTCTTCCAGCAGCCCCGCCTCTCCGCCGACCCCCGGCTGCGCCTCACCGACCTGATCGCGGAACCCCTGCGGGCGACGGGCCGCCGCTCGGCGGTCCCGGGTCGGGTGACCGAACTCGCCGAAACGGTCGGCCTGACCCCGGACCTGCTCACCCGCCGCCCCCACGAGGTCAGCGACGGCCAGCTGCAACGCGCCTGTCTGGCCCGCGCGCTGGTGCTGCGCCCCCGCTGGCTCGTCTGCGACGAGATGACGGCGATGCTCGACGCGTCGACCACGGCCGCGCTGGTGCGCGTCGTCGAGGACTACCGCACGGCCACGGACGCGGGCCTGCTGGCCGTGGGCCACGACCGGACCCTCCTGAACCGCTGGTGCGACCGCACGGTCCACTGGGACACGGTGACGTCGGCGGGGGCACCCGTCTGAACCGAGCTGCCCCCGGCCGGTCGTGGACGCGGCGCGACGGGGGACCGGGACGGCCGGACCCGGGGGACGCGGCGGTCACGGCGATGCCGGTCGGAGCGTCCTCTCCGCGCAGTGGCGCGTCAGTTTTACGAATGCCCCGGTGAGGGCGGTCAGCGCGTCCTCGACGCGCCACAGGTCGCGCTCGCGCGGCCCGACGGGGTTGGACACGGCCCGGATCTCCAGAACGGGGCAGCCCGCCACCGAGGCCGCCTCGGCGACGCCGAAGCCCTCCATGGCCTCGGCGAGGACGCCCGGATGCCGGGCGCGCAGTGCGGCGGCGCGCCGGGCGCTGCCGGTCACCGTGGAGACGGTGAGCACAGGACCCACCCGCGCTCCGGTCGCCGCCGCGCACCGGCGGACCAGGCCCTCGGGCGGACGGTGGGTGACCCGGCCGAAGCCGAGGGCGGGCAGCGACAGGAAACCGTCCGCCGTCTCGGCGCCCAGATCCCCGGCGACGATCTCGTCCGCGACGACGAGCGACCCGACGGGGGCGTCGGGCGGGAAGCCGCCGCCGATCCCGGTGCTGACGACCAGGTCGTATGCCGCGCCCGTGAGCGCGGCGGCGGTCAGGGCGACGGCGGCCGCGGCGGCCGCGGCGGCGGGACCCACCCCTCCGGCCAGCAGGTCCACGGTGGTGCCGGGCGCCGTCACACGGTGCAGGGTCACCCCGGCGCGCGGAATCTCCTGCCGGGGCCCGCCGAACGCCGCGGCGACCGCGTCGCGTTCCGCCGACACCGCGGTGACGACGAGGACGTGAGCGCCGGCCGGGTCCGGGCGTGCTTCCTCCACGACGTTCAGCCTTCCTGCCGGGGCCGGGGCCGGGGCCGGGGTGCGGGTGTCCTCACTGGGGCGGGTTGCCGTGCTTGCGGCTGGGCAGGTCGGCCCGTTTGGCCACGAGCATCGCGAGCGACCGGATGAGCACCTGACGTGTCTCGGCGGGGTCGATCACATCGTCGACCAGACCGCGTTCCGCCGCGTAGTAGGGATGCATGAGTTCGGCCGTGTACTCCTTGACGAGTCGGGCACGCAGCGCGTCGGGGTCGTCCGCCGCGGCCAGTTCGCGCCGGAAGATGATGTCGGAGGCCCCCTCGGCGCCCATCACCGCGATCTCGTTGGTGGGCCAGGCGAAGGACAGGTCGGCGCCGATGGAGCGGGAGTCCATCACGATGTACGCGCCGCCGTAGGCCTTGCGCAGAATGAGCTGGATCCGCGGGACGGTGGCGTTGCAGTACGCGTACAGGAGTTTCGCGCCGTGCCGGATGATTCCGTCGTGCTCCTGTTCCGTGCCGGGAAGAAATCCGGGCACGTCGACCAGGGTCACCAGCGGAATGTTGAAGGAGTCGCAGAACTGGACGAAACGAGCCGCCTTTTCGCTCGCCCCGATGTCCAGCACACCCGCCAGGACCTCGGGCTGGTTGGCGACGATGCCGGTGACCTGTCCACCCAGCCGTACCAGACCGCAGATCACGTTCCTGGCCCACGACGCGCCGGTCTCGAACAACTCGCCGTCGTCCGCCAGTTCTTCGATGACCGCGCGCATGTCATAGGCGTGCGCCGGATTCGAGGGAACCAGATCGAGGAGGGATTCGTTGCGCCGGTCCGGCGGGTCGTCGCAGAACACCGCGGGCGGCAGCTCCCGGTTGTTCGCCGGCAGCATCGACAGCAGATAGCGGACCTCCTCCAGACAGGTCTCCTCGTCGTCATAGGCGAACGCCGCCACCCCGGAACGGGTGGAGTGGACGTCCGAGCCGCCCAGCTCGTCGACCGACACCGCTTCCCCGGTGACCGCCCGGACCACGTCCGGACCGGTGATGAACATCTGGGAGATGCCGCGCACCATGAAGACGAAGTCCGTGAGAGCCGGGGAGTAGGCGGCGCCGCCCGCACACGGGCCGAGCATCACGCTGATCTGCGGGATGGTGCCCGAACAGCGGGCGTTGCGCTGGAAGATGCCGCCGTATCCGGCGAGCGCGGACACTCCCTCCTGGATGCGCGCCCCGGCGCCGTCGCACAGGGCCACCACAGGCGCTCCGGTCGTCAGCGCGAGATCCTGCACTTTGTGGATCTTCGCGGCGTGGGCCTCGCCCAGCGCTCCGCCGAAGATGCGGAAGTCGTGGGCGTAGGCGAACACCTTGCGGCCGTGCACCTGGCCCCAGCCGGTGACGACACCGTCGGTGTGGGGCCTGCGCCTCTCCAGGCCGAAACCCGACGCGCGGTGTCTGCGCAGTTCCTCGATCTCGGTGAAGGTGCCTTCGTCGAAGAGGAGCCGAAGCCTCTCGCGGACGGTCAGTTTTCCCTTGGCGTGCTGGGCCTCGGTGGCCCCGGCGCCGGGTCCGCGCCGGATCCGTTCCCGCAACGCGGCCAGCTCCCCTGCGCGTGCGTGCGGCGGCTGAACTGGTGTCATGCGGGAAGTGTGGGGCCCGGACGACCGGAACGGCTCATGGGCCGGCCTGAAGACTAGTGAAGGTTCCAGTCGGAATGAGCGCGGCGCCCCTGGGCATATGGCGCCGTCTATGTTGTGCCCCGTAGCCCTCTGTTCCACCAGGGCCCATGGGCTCCGGAGGCCGCGGAATCCCTGGAATCCCCCGTCCGGTATTCCGTGCCGGGGTCTCCACCGGATGTCCGGTGGAGACCCGGGACCGTCTTCCGCGCGGAAAGAACGCAGCATCCATCGGTGGGCCACGGATCACCGGACCCAGGGGAGGCAGCTCCATGCGAAACAGCCGGCCGCGTGTCGCCGACCGCATCATATCCGCACTGGCCGACTTCGGCGTCGACCACCTTTTCGGAGTCGGTGGCGCGAACATCGAGGACCTGTACGACGCCGCCCAGGCAACGGGCGGAAAGGTCCGTGCGGTGGTCGCCAAGCATGAATTCTCGGCCGTGACCATGGCCGAGGGATATCACCGGACGTCCGGAAAGCCAGGCGTCGTGATGGCGACCTCCGGTGCCGGCGCGATGAATCTGGTGCCGGGTCTCGCCGAGGCCCACGCCGCCCGCATTCCGCTGCTCGCCCTGATCGGCCAGCCGCCCCGGCCGCTGGAGGGACACGGCGCCTTCCAGGACTCCAGCGGCCTGGCCGGTGCCTTCGACGCCGTCGAACTCTTCCGGACCGTCTCGCGTTTCTGTGCCCGGGTCGACGACCCCTCGGACCTCGGCAAGCTGCTCACCGAGGCGGTGGCCGCCACCCGGGCGCCGCGCCGGGGCCCGGCGGTCCTGCTGCTGCCGAAGGACGTCCAGCAGGCTCCCTCGGACCCGGTGCCCGATCTCGCCGGGCTGCTGTCCGGGCCGGAGACGGCACCCGCCGGGGCTGACCCGCGTGCGGCGGCCGACCGGGACGCCGCGGCCGATCTGCTCGCCGACGCCGTCGGGCGCGGCGCGGACGTCCTCGTCGTCGCCGGGGACGGTGTCGGACGGGGGGACGCCCGCGCCGAACTCGCCCGGCTGGCGGGCCTGCTGGGAGCCGCCGTGGCGGTGACCCCCGAGGCCAAGGACGCCTTCGACAACCACGATCCGAGGTTCGCCGGAGTAGCTGGCGCGATCGGGCACCCCACCGTGCCGCGCCACCTGGAGAAGGCGGAACTCTGCGTGCTCGTGGGCACCCGGCTGCCGGTGATGGCCAGGACCGGGCTGGAAGAGGCCCTGGGGAACACCTCGTTGATCTGCTACGACCCCGAGCCGCCCTTCACCGCCCGCACCGTCGACGGCCCGCCCGTCCTGCACGTGGACGGTGATCTGCGGACCGAACTGCGCGCGGCCGCCGAGCGTCTGGCCGCGCTGCCGCTCCGCCCGGAGCCGTCCCGTGGCACCGTCGGAGGGCTGGAATACCTGGCGGCACCGGCACCGGCACCGGCACCGGCATCGGCATCGGCACCGGCCTCGGACACAGCCGGACTGCGACTCGTCGACGCGGTCCAGGTGATCGAGTCGCTGCTCCCCGACGACGCCACCGTGGTCTCCGACGCGGGCAACGCGAGCGCGGCGGCCATCCACCATCTGTCCGTGCCCCCGCGCGGACAGTTCGTCCTCGCCCTCGGCATGGGCGGGATGGGACACAGCTTCGGAGCCGGGATCGGGGCCGCGTTCGCCACCGGCCGGCGCAGCTATGTGCTCTCCGGGGACGGCGGCTTCTACGCCCACGGCATGGAGGTGCACACGGCCGTCGAGCACGATCTGCCGGTCACCTTCGTCGTCTTCAACAACAACGCCCACGCGATGTGCGTCCTGCGGGAGCAACTGCTCTACGCGGCCGACTACTCGTACAACACCTTCCGGCCCGCCGACATCGCGGCCGGCGCGGGTGCCATGTTCCCCACGCTCACCGCCCGCTCGGCGCGGACGCCCGACGAGCTGCGCCGGGCCCTGGCCGAGACGAACGCCGGTGCCGGTCCCGCGCTGGTCTGTGTGGAGTCCGACCCGTACGAGACACCGCCCTTCGTGCCCTTCCTCCGTCTGATCGACGACCCTCCCAGCGAACCAGGAGCTGCTCATGGCGACCGCGTCACACCAGTTGGCTGACGTCCCCGGCCTGATCCGGTGCGAGACCACCCCCCGCGAGGACATCCTCGCCCTCGCCACGGCCGGCACCCGGCCGCAGTACGCGCACGACGAGGTGTACGGGGACTTCTGCACGGTCCAGGAGTACATCGACTGTCCGCCCGAGGACGTGTTCGACTACCTCTGCGACATCAACAGCCTCGACGAGTACTCCGTCAGCACCCGTGCGTTTGAGCCGACCGAAGAACCCGGGCTCTACGCCGGCTGGGACACCCTGGGTGACGACACCCGGATCTTCATGCGGCTGAAGCCGAACCGCGAGGCGCTGACGCTCGACTACCACTGCGCCTGGGACCAGGGCGAGGAACTCTGGATGATCTACCTCTTCCGGATCGTTCCCGCGGAGCAGGTGCTGGGCAGGCCGGGCTCCGTGGTCCTGTGGACCAACTGCCGCCACCCCCACTACGACAAGAACCCCTACCCCGAACTGGCCCCGAGCCCGGACCGGGTCTGGGTGGGCGACCTGTGGCCGCTGTTCTTCGCGGGGCACCGCATCGAGCTCGAGAACCTCAAGCGGATCCTGGAGTACCGCCACAGCCGAGGGCTGCCGATCGAGGTCGCCTCCGGCGCGGAGGTCGGTGCGTGATCCCGGTCAGCCTCACGGACGTGGGCAGCTACCTGCCCGCGCACAGCGTCGACACCTCCTTCTACACGGGTGACGAGGCGCCGCCCGCCGACGGCGTCATGTTCGGGCCGCCCGCCCGCAGACGTCATGCGGCGCCGCACGAGACCGCCACCCACATGGCGGTCGAGGCGGCCCGGCCGGTGCTGGAGCGCCGACGCGCCCTCGGCGAGGACCGCGTGGACGTCGTCCTGACGAACGTGGCACTCCCCGACCGCGCGTTCACCGGAGCCGGGGCCGACATCGTGGCCCGGCTGGGGCTCGACCCGGTCCCCGAGTGGATCATCGACGTCCACAACAGCGGATGTGCCTCGTTCGTGTACCTGATGAAGCTCGGCCGCAGCCTCATCGCCTCCGGGCAGGCGCGTACGGCGCTGATCTGCTGTGTGCAGAACATGGCCGGCCAGCTCTTCGCCCGGCCGGAGGTGAGGGGCCGCAAGCACGCCGCGGTGCCCGGCGACGGCTGCGGCGTCGGGTTCCTCTCGGCCGGCGACGCATCGCCCGTCCTGGACCTGGTGACCTACCACGGGGTGGAGTACGCCAACGACATGACGCTCGCCGTGGACACCCGCAAGTACTGGGAACCCGGCGAGGGCGAGATAGACATCGGCTTCACCGAGAGCAGGGTCAAGCAGATCGTCGCGCGCGGCAACCGGCTGGTGCCGCAGGTCACCTCGGAGCTGTGCGCGCGCCTGGACACGCCGACCAGCGACATCGATGTGCTGATCACCAACCAGCCGAACCGGATGTTCCTGTCCAACTGGCACACGGAGCTGGGACTGAAGCCCGAACGCCACCTCGACACCTTCGACCAGTACGGCAACCTCTTCGGCGCGGGCATCCCGGTCACGCTGGCCCAGGCCCGCGACGAGGGACGGATCACCAAGGGCGATCTCCTCGTGCTGTCCGGCTTCGCCCATGCCGGTGACTTCGCCGCGGCGGCCGCGGTGCGGTGGTAGCCGATGACCACCCCAGCCCGCCCCGACCTCTCCCTGGAGCCGTGCCGATGACCGACACCGCATCACCCGCAGCCCACGCGCCGGACGGCGACGAACTGGCCGCACTCGACCGCCGTCACCTGCTGCACCCGTGGACCCCGATGGCGGGTGCCGACCCGCTGGTGCTGGTCTCCGGCGAGGGCTGCGAGATCACCGACTCCTACGGGCGCACCTATCTGGACGGCCGCAGCGGCCAGTTCAACGCGACCCTCGGCTACCGCCATCCGAAGATCCTGGCCGCCCTCGGCGAGCAGGCCGGCAAACTCATGACGTACGCGCTGCTGGGCGCGTCGAACGAGGCCGCCGTCAGGCTCGCGGCCCGACTGGCCCAGCTGCTGGGCGAACCCCTGAGCCACACCCTGTTCTGCAACTCCGGCTCGGAGGCGGCGGAGGCGGCGATCCGGATCGTCCGGATGCACCACGCGCTGCGCGGCGAGCCCGGGCGCAGCACGGTGATCTCGCTCGCCGACGGTTACCACGGGACCACCCTCGCCACCGCGGCGATGTCGGCCTCCCCGCTGGCGTGGACCGGATGTGGGCCCCGCCCCGAGGGGTTCGTCCAGATAGCGGGACCGCACGGCTCCGGGTCCGGGGCGGCGGATCTTGAGCGGGCCGTCCTGGCGGCCGGCCCGGAGAGCGTGGCCGCGTTCTTTGTGGAACCGGTGCTCGGGGTCGGCGGGATCCGCCCCCTGCCGCCCGGGTATCTGCGCGAGGTGCGGGAGATCTGCGACCGGTACGGGATCCTCCTGGTCGTCGACGAGGTGACCACCGGTCTCGGCCGCACCGGCGCCTGGTTCGCACACCAGCGGGAGGGAATCCGCCCGGATCTGGTGACCCTGGCGAAGGGGCTGACGGCCGGATACGTGCCCCTCGCCGCCGTCACGACGACCACGGCGGTCGCCGAGGTGTTCGCCGGGGACCCGATGCTCGGCGGTCTGCGGCACGGGCACACGACGAGCGGTCATGCCCTCGGCGCGGCGGTCGCGCTGGCCGTCCTGCGGACGATCGAGGAGGACGGGCTGGTCGAGCACGCCGACGCCATGGGCCGGCTCCTCCTGGGCGGGCTGACCGACCGGCTCAAGGACCTGGACGGAGTACGCGACGTACGGGGAGAGGGCCTGCTCGCCGGGATCGAGTTCGACACGTTCGAGCGCGCCGCCCAGGTGGCCGGCGGCTGCCTGGCCCGCGGGGTCGTCGTGCGCAGTGAGGGCCCGGTCCTCGCGGTCGCCCCGCCGCTGATCGTCACCGCCGACCAGGTGGACCGCATCGTCGACGCGCTCCACGCGAGCGCCGCGGCCTGACGCGCGGCGGACGAGGCGGCCGGGGCACTCCACGAGCCCTCGTCGTCCCCCGGCCCGGCACCTCCCGTCGAAGCCCTGGGGGCGCCTCGGTCCCCCGAGGCGCCCCCAGGGCCGCCGCCGATTCCGGCGCCGCGCGCCGATGCCGAGCGGCGCCCCGGCGGTCGCGCGGAGGCCGCGGCGCCGGAACCGGGCGCCCGCCCGCGCCGAGGGTGCGGCGCGCGGCGCGCGGGACGGCTTCGCCAGGCCCGAGTGCTTCGTCAGGCCCGTGGGACGGGCCGGCACGTCCTGCGGGCGCCGGGGCCGCCCGCGGGGCGTGCCGGCGACGGCCGGTGGGCGGACCACCGGTGCGGTGCTCAACTCCTGCGCGCGGTCCGGGCGAAGCCGGGAATAAGTACCAGCGCGACCACGAGGTGCATGCACGCCAGGGCGATCTTCGCCCCGGTCCCCTCGGCCCCGGCCGGCCCCATCAGGGACAGCAGGAACACCACGGTGCCGACCGCCGTCCACACCGTGCGCGCCGCCGCCGTCGTCCGGTCGAGCACCGCCAGCAGGCCCCAGGCGGCCAGGCCGGCCACGAGCGACGCGCCGACGACCGCGGCGAGGCCCACCTCCTGAGCCTCGCCGCCGCTCGTCTTCGCCTTCAGGGAGATGTCGAGGAGCGGATGCGCGACGAGCCAGACGGCCACGGCCGCCCCCGTCGCGATCACGAGGTACACGAACCGCCCGCCGGCCGTGCGCCGTGTGGGGGTGGCGGTCTCCGTACGTGACATGCGTCAACTTCCTTACGCCGAGGGTGAGTTGTCCGATCGTTCGGGACGGCTCACGGTACGGGCCGCCGGGGGCGCCGGGGCCCGGGCAACGGAGCTGTAGGGAATCTCTTAGGGGTGCCTCCCCCAGCATGGAGCTGCGCTGCCCCAGCTGTTGTGCTGGCGGCCGAGCGGACCGTTCCCAGGGCGGAACCCGAATCTGAGGAGATGGCACGGGTGGACGCAGGATTCAAACGCGAGGTCGAGCAGAAGGTCGAGGCCGGTGAACGGCTCAGCCGCGAGGACGGCATCGCCCTGTACGAGTGCGACGATCTGGCCTGGCTCGGCGGGCTGGCGCATCAGGTACGGATGCAGCTGAACGGCGACGTCGTCCACTTCAACATCAACCGGCACCTCAACATGACCAACGTGTGCACGGCCTCGTGCGCCTACTGCTCCTTCCAGCGCAAGCCGGGGGAGAAGGACGCGTACACGATGCGCATCGAGGAGGCGGTGAAGCTCGCCAAGGAGATGGAGTCGGAGCAGCTCACCGAGCTGCACGTGGTCAACGGCCTGCACCCCACCCTGCCGTGGCGCTACTACCCGCGCTCGATCCGGGCACTGAAGGAGGCCCTGCCGCCGAACGTGGCGGTGAAGGCCTTCACCGCCACCGAGATCCACTGGTTCGAGCAGATCTCGGGGCTGAGCGCCAGTGACATCCTCGACGAGCTGATCGACGCGGGCCTGGAGTCCCTGACCGGCGGCGGCGCGGAGATCTTCGACTGGGAGATCCGGCAGCAGATCGTCGACCACAAGACCCACTGGGAGGACTGGTCGCGCATCCACCGGCTGGCCCACTCCAAGGGCATCAAGACGCCGTGCACCATGCTCTACGGGCACATCGAGGAGCCGCGGCACCGCGTCGACCACGTCCTCAGGCTGCGGGAGCTGCAGGACGAGACCGGCGGCTTCCAGGTCTTCATCCCGCTGCGCTACCAGCACGACTTCCACGACTCGATGGACGGCGTCGTACGCAACCGGCTGATGGCGAAGACGAAGATGGCCACGCCGGCCGAGGCGCTCAAGACGTTCGCCGTCTCGCGGCTGCTCTTCGACAATGTGCCGCACGTGAAGGTCTTCTGGGTGATGCACGGCCTGGGCACCGCCGCGCTCGCCCTCAGCCACGGAGCCGACGACATCGACGGCTCGGTCGTCGAGTACAAGATCACGCACGACGCGGACAACTACGGCACCCCGGACAAGGTGTCCCGCGAGGGCCTGCTCGACATGATCCGCGACGCCGGTTTCCGGCCCGTCGAGCGCAACACGCGCTACGAGGTCATCCGGGAGTACGAGGGCCCGGACCCGGCCCGCCGGGAGTCCCCGCAGCCCATGCGGGTCTGAGCCCGGTGCCCACAACCACGACAAGGATCGGTAGGTGTGCGCGATGACCGCGCAGGACGAGACCCTAGAGGTCTGGATCGACCAGGATCTGTGCACGGGTGACGGCATCTGCTGCCAGTACGCGCCCGACATCTTCGAACTGGACGTCGACGGCCTGGCCTATGTCAAGGACGCGGACGGCGAACTGCTCCAGGACGCGGGTGCCACCGTCGTGGTGCCCACCATCGCCCTGCGCGACGTCACCGACTCCGCCAAGGAGTGTCCGGGCGACTGCATCCACGTGCGTCGGGCACACGACGGCGTGGAGGTCTTCGGACCGGACGCGGCCGACGACTCATGACGACGGTCACCGGCCGCCGGGCGGCCCACGAAGGCCCTCGCACCACGGCCGGCCGGCCGCGCGTCGGTCACATCGACTTCCTGAACTGCCTGCCCCTGTTCTGGGGCCTGGCCCGCACGGGCAGTCTGCTCGACCTCGACCTGCGCCGGGACACCCCGGAGCGGCTGAGTGACGCTCTGGTCTCCGGTGAACTGGACATCGGCCCGATCAGCGTCATGGAGTACCTGCGGCACGCCGACGAGCTGGTGGTGCTGCCCGAGATCGCGGTGGGCGCGGACGGACCCGTAATGTCCTGCCTGCTGCTCAGCAAGGTGCCCCTCACGAGCCTGGACGGCGTCCCGCTCGCTTGCACCACCACCAGCCGCACCTCCGTACGCCTCGCCGAGCTGCTGCTCACCGACCACATCGGTGTGCGGCCGAGGTACTTCACCTGTCCGCCGCATCTGCCGACCATGCTGGCGGACGCCCCCGCGGCCGTGGTGATCGGCGACGCCGCGCTGCGGGCCTCGCTCCTGGAGGCGGACACCCTGGGGTTCGAGGTGCACGACTTGGCCGACATGTGGCGCCGGTGGACCGGGCTGCCGTTCGTGTTCGCCGTGTTCGCCGCCCGGCGCGACTTCCTCACGGACCGCCCCGACCTGGTCCGCGAGGTGCACTCCGGATTCCTCGCCTCGCGCGAGCTGTTCCTCGCCGAGATCGACGAGGTGTGCCGCAAGGCCGCCCGCTGGGCGGAGTTCGACGCCGCCACCCTGAAGCGCTACTACCTGTCCGCGCTCGACTTCAGCCTGGGCGAACGGCAGTTGACGGGCCTTCGCGAATTCGCCCGGCGGGTCGGCGGCGACGCCGCCGGGTTCCCGCCGGACGTGCGGATCGGCCTGCTGGACACCCCCTAGGGCCCCTCGCGGGAGTGCCCCGCCTGCCGGGCGACGCCACTCCCGCCGCAGGCCCCAGCACCGCGAGCCCGACCACCCAAGAGAAGAAAGGTGGCCCGACGTGGCCAACCCGCCCAGTCATCTCACCGCTGTTCTGGACCGTGCCGCCACCGGAGGCCGTATCACGCCCGACGAGGCTCTGGAGCTCTACCGGGACGCGCCACTGCACGCGCTGGGGCAGGCCGCGGACGCCGCACGCCGTCGCCGCTACCCCGACACGCAGAACCTGGCGACGTACATCATCGAGCGGAACATCAACTACACCAACGTGTGCGTCACGGCGTGCAAGTTCTGCGCCTTTTACGCGGCGCCGAAGGACACGGCGAAGGGCTGGACCCGCGACCTCGACGACATCCTGCGCCGCTGCGCGGAGACCGTCGAACTCGGTGGCACGCAGATCATGTTCCAGGGCGGTCACCACCCCGACTACGGCGTCGAGTACTACGAGGGCATGTTCCGCGCCATCAAGGAGCGCTTCCCCGAGCTGGTGATCCACTCGCTGGGCGCGTCCGAGGTGGAGCACATGGCGAAGGTCTCGGGCGTCTCCGTCGACGAGGCGATCGGCCGCATCAAGGAGGCGGGTCTCGACTCGTTCGCCGGCGCCGGCGCCGAACTGCTGCCCGCCCGCGCCCGCAACGCCATCGCCCCGCTGAAGGAGTCGGGCGAGCGCTGGCTGGAGATCATGGAGATCGCGCACGGGATGGGCGTGGAGTCCACCACCACGATGCTGATGGGCACCGGCGAGACCAACGCCGAGCGCATCGAGCACCTGCGGATGATCCGGGACGTGCAGAGCCGTACCGGAGGCTTCCGGGCGTTCATCCCGTACACCTACCAGCCGGAGAACAACAAGCTGAAGGGGCAGACGCAGGCCACGTCGCTGGAATACCTGCGCCTGATCGCCGTCGCCCGCCTCTTCCTCGACAACGTGCCCCACATCCAGGGCTCCTGGCTGACCACCGGCAAGGAGATGGGCCAGCTGACGCTGCACTACGGCGCCGACGACCTGGGCTCCATCATGCTGGAGGAGAACGTGGTGTCGTCGGCCGGGGCCAAGCACCGCTCCAACCTGGCCGAGCTGCTGCAGCTGATCCGGGGCGCCGACCGGGTGCCGGCCCAGCGCAGCACCACGTACGACATCCTGCGCGTGCACGACGACCCGGCGAACGACCCCGCCGAGGAGCGGGTCGTCTCGCACCTGTCCTCGATCGCGGACACCGGCGACGGCGTACAGCGCCGCTCGCTCAAGGTCCTGCCGGTCGGCTGAGGGGCGGAGCGACGTGAAGGTCTTTGTCACGGGCGGCGCGGGATTCATCGGCTCGCAGTACGTCCGCGCGATGCTCGCCGGCGAGTACGCCGGATACGAGGACGCCGAAGTCACCGTGTTCGACCTGCTCACCTACGCGGGCACCACGGACAACCTGCCGCTCGGCCACGCACGGCTGACGTTCGTGCGGGGCGACATCCGCGACGCCGACGCGCTCGCACAGGCCCTGCCCGGCCATGACGTGGTGGTCCACTTCGCGGCCGAGTCGCACGTCGACCGGTCCCTGGTGGGCGCGGCGCCGTTCGTGTCGACGAACGTGCTCGGAACCCAGCTGCTCCTGGACGCCTGCCTGCGCCACGGCGTGACGACGGTGCTGTGCGTGTCCACCGACGAGGTGTACGGCTCCATCGAGTCCGGTGCCTGGGACGAGGAATGGCCCCTGCTGCCCAACTCGCCGTACTCGGCGTCGAAGGCCGGCAGCGATCTGATCGCGCGGGCCTGCTGGCGCACGCACGGCCTGGACGTCCGGATCACCCGCTGCTCCAACAACTACGGCCCGTACCAGAACACCGAGAAGCTCATTCCGCTGTTCATCACCAACCTGTTGCGCGGCAGACCCGTGCCGCTCTACGGCGACGGCCGCAACGTCCGGGAATGGCTGCACGTCGCCGACCACTGCGCGGCGCTCCAGCTCGTGCTCACCGACGGGGCGCCCGGCGAGATCTACAACATCGGCAGCGGCGTCGAGGTGGCCAACGCCTCGATCGCGCGCCGGCTCGTCGACCTGTGCGGCGCGGACCCGGCGCTGATCCACCATGTCGCCGACCGCAAGGGCCACGACCTGCGGTACGCCCTGGACTTCGGCAAGATCACGAAGCTGGGCTTCAGCCCGGCGATCGAGTTCGACCAGGGGCTGGAGAGCACGGTGCGGTGGTACCGGGAACACCCCGAACGGTGGCCGGACGAGAGCTGACGGCACGGCACCATACGAAGGTGGCCGCCGGACCCCGTGGTCCGGCGGCCACCTCCTTTGTCGCGTTCAGCCCCCGGCGCCCCAGGCGACCGGCAGCTCGTGCACGCCGTAGTGCAGCATGTCCGAGCGCAGGGGAACCTTCGCGGGGTCGGTCGCCAGGCGCAGGTCCGGGAAGCGGTCGAACAGCGCAGGCAGGGCGACGCGCAGCACGCTGCGGGCCAGGTGCTGGCCGATGCACTGGTGCTCGCCGTGCCCGAAGGCCACATGGCCCTGGGCGGACGCGGTGATGTCCAGCCGTTCCGGGTCCGGGAAGTGCGCGGGGTCCCGGTTCGCCGCGGGCAGCGCCACCACGACCGTGTCACCCGCCGGGATCCGGACGCCGTTCAGCTCGACGTCCGTCAGGGCGGCGCGGCTCGCCCCCAGATGGGAGATGGTGAGATAGCGCAGCAGCTCCTCGACCGCGTCGTCGGCCAGTTCGGGCCGGGCGCGCAGGGTGGCGAGCTGCTCGGGGTGGGTGAGAAGGGCGAACGTGCTCAGGGCGATCATGTTCGCGGTGGTGTCGAAGCCGCCGCCGAGCAGCGCCCAGGCGATGTTGACGACCTCCTCGTCGGAGAGTTCCCCGTTGCCGGCCAGTTCGCTCAGCAGGTCCGTGCCGGGCTTCTCGCGCCGCGTCGTCACCAGGTCCGTCAGCAGCTCGGCGACGGCCGTGCACGCGGCGATCAACTCCTCGACGGTGTACGACATCCGGGACAGCACCGCGAAGTGCCGGGCGAGGGGTTCGCGGACGGCGTCGGGGACGCCGAGCATCTCGCACATCACCTGGACGGGGAGCGGCTCGGCGAACGCGGTGACGAGATCCACCGGCCCCTCGGAGCGTGCCATGGCATCGAGGTGTTCCGCCGTCAGCCGGGTGATGACCGGTGTCAGTCCGGCGATCGCGCGCATCGTGAACCGGCGGGTCACCAGCCGGCGGTAGCGCGAGTGGCCGGGCTGGTCCATCTTGATGAAGGCACCCGGCGCGGCGGGCGGCGGCGTGTACCCGGCCATCGGGAACGGCGGCGGGATGGGCAGGCCGATCAGCTCGTTGCGATGGCTGAAGCGGCGGTCGCTCAGCACCGCCCGGGCGTCCGCGAGCCGGGTGACCAGCCAGCCCGTGCCCCCGCCGGGACCGACGGTCAGGGCCAGCGGCGCGACCGGGGTCTCCTCGCGCAGAGCCGTGTACGCGGCCGGCGGATCGAAGGGACACTCACGCGCCACCGGCAACGTGACCGGCGCCGGGGAAGTCTCCCCGGCCTCCGGACCGGGGGGCCCGTCGCTCCGCCCGCCGGGCCCCGCGCCGGGCCCCGCGCTGTGTCCCGCGCCGGGCCCCGCGCCGGGCCCCGCGTTGTGTCCCGCGCCGGGCGTGGCGCCGCCCCGGGCACCGCGCGGGGTGTCGGGGCCGGTGCCGGGCCGGGCAGGGGGTGGGGCGTCGGTGCCGGGGCGGGCGCCGTGGACGGAGTCCGGACGGGTGGCGGGACGGGGATCCGGGTGGGTCATGGCGTCTCCAAGGTCACGGCGCGCAGCCGTCGTTCGATCGCGTCGGCCGCGAGCAGGGCACCGCCGGCCGATTCCACGTGCGGTCGCATGGCCCCGACACGGGCACGCAGCGCGGTGTCGCCCGCGACGTCCAGCACGGCCGCGCGCAAGGTCCCGGCGGTCGCGTCCTCGCGCCGTACGACCCGGGCCAGGCCCAGTTCGGACAGCCGGGCCGCGTTGACGTGCTGCTCGGGGTGGTGCGGGACGACGACCATGGGCACTCCAGCGCGCAGCCCCTCCAGGATGCTGCCCATGCCCGACTGGCAGAGGAAGACCGAGGTGTGCGGCAGGACGGCGCTCAGCGGCACCCAGGAGTGGGCCTCCACATGAGGAGGCAAAGGCCCCAGCTCGGCGGGGGAGACCCGGTCGCCGAGCGCGAGGACGGTGTGCCAGGGCAGGTCGGCGAAGGCCGCCACGCACGCGCGGAAGAAGTCCGGCCGGTTGTTGACGGTGGTGCCCAGCGAGACCAGCAGCACCGGTCTGCCGTCGGACGGCGGCTGCCATGCCCCGTCCTCGCCCGAGACCGTCGGCCCCACGAACACATGCCGTTCGTCGAACGTCCCACCGGCGAACTGGAACGCCTTCGGCACGAAGGCCACGGTGAACTCCTGCCGCCCATAGAACAGCTCGGCCTGCTGCTCGGCCGCGAGACCGCTGCCGGCCACGATCTCGGTCAGCCGCTCGCCGAACTCCACGATCGCCGGATGCGCCGGATCGATCCGCCCGGCGAACTCCTGATGCCGCTCGGAGAGGTCGAAGTGCTCGTTGGAGATGAACGTCGGCGACAGCTGCACGCTCGGGCACGCCCAGCGCGCGGCCAGCAGGCGCCCCGTCAGCCACAGCGTCGTGTCGTACGCGACGGCGTCCGGTGGTCCGTCCACGAAACGGGACTCGATCGCCGGCAGCACGGCGGTACTCGCCTCGAGCAGCTTCAGCGGGGCCCGCGCGCATTCGTCGGCGTCGATGACGTCCGGCGGCGGGTCGGACGAGAGCGGTGGGTCGTACAGGCACGCCTCGGCCCCCGTCGCGCGGACCCGGTCGGTGAACGCGTCCGTGGTGAAGCAGGTCACGCGGTGGCCCCGCGCCACGAGTTCGGAGACCACCGGAAGGACCGGCACCATGTGCCCGTACGCCGGGTAGGGCAGGAAGGCGAGGTGCCGCGGCGGACCACCGGGTTCCGCCGGGGAGGGACCGGTCATGCCGCGCCCGCCCGGGCCTCGATCGTGTCGGCGGCGAGTGCGGGCCCGCGCCGTGCGGCGATGCGCGCCGACAGCTCCCGCACCCGGCTCCGGGTGGCCGTGTCCTCGGTGAGCCCGAGCACCGCGGCCCGCAGGCCGTCGGCGGTCAGCTCGCCCGGCGCGATGGCACGGCCCAGGCCCAGCTCGGCCACCCGTGCGGCGACCAGGTCCTGTTCGCCGGTGCGGGGCACCACGACCGGCGGCACACCGAAGGACAGCGACTCCATGGTGCTGCCCATCCCGGCGTGCGAGACGAAGGCCGACGCGTGTTCCAGGACCGACAACTGCGGCACCCAGGGCCGGGCCTCGACGTTCGCCGGGAGCGGGCCCAGATCGTCCGGGCCGACCAGCCCGCCGAGCGACATCACGACGTGCCAGGGCAGGTCGGCCAGCGCGGCCAGCGCGTCGCGGTAGAACGCCGCCTGGTTCTCGTACCCGAAGCTGCCGAGTGCGACGAGCACCACCGGGCGTCCGTCGTCCGGGCGCCGCCACTCGCCCTGCAGGGCCCGGTCCCCGATGCACGGACCGACGAAGACGTGCCGTTCGTCGAACGTATCCGCGCCCGGCTGGAACTCCGGCGGTACGAAGACGATGGTGCGTTCCTCGGCGGCGCCGGTGAACTCCTCGTTCGACAGTTCACCGAGTCCGTGCGCGTCCAGTGTGGCGCGCAGCAGATCGCGATGCCGGGCGAGCGCCGGGTGTCCGGGGTCGGGCGGGGTCATGGACGCGGCGAGCGCGGCGTACGGGTTGCAGGCCTCGCTGACCACGAACGTGGTGGCGGTCAGCACCGAGGGCAGCTGCCACTTGCGCGCCAGCAACCGCCCCGACGCGTAACCGAACGCGTCGTACACCATCACATCGGGCCTGTCGTCGCCCAGCCGCTTCTCCACCTCGTCCAGGGGCGCGAACGCCTCGGAGAGGTGGACCACCGCCGCCTCCGCCATGTCGTTGCCGGTGATCTTCGCCGGGATGGCCACCGTGTTCCA
This sequence comes from Streptomyces sp. NPDC086080, assembly GCF_044540255.1. Taxonomy (NCBI): domain Bacteria; kingdom Bacillati; phylum Actinomycetota; class Actinomycetes; order Kitasatosporales; family Streptomycetaceae; genus Streptomyces; species Streptomyces sp. NPDC086080. Next base: position 18,998 of record NZ_JBITRU010000026.1, on the reverse strand, counting down.
GGACGTCGGCACGACGGAGCCGTACCCGATCACCTCGGCGCCGGTCGCCGCGACCACGTCCGCGAACTGCTCGGCGACCACGTACGTCACCCGGTGGCCGCGGCGGACCAGCTCGGCGACGACCGGCAGGGTCGGGTTCACATGGCCGTGGGCCGCGTAGTTGAAGAAGGCGATGTGCCGGGCGCTCATCGAAGCTCCATCTGCTTCTTGGCGACGTGCATCACGTACTCGCCGTATCCGGACTTGGGCAGGCGCGCGCCGCGCCGGTGGCAGGCCTCGGCGTCGATGAAACCGCGGCGCAGGGCGATCTCCTCGATGCAGGCGATGCGTACGCCCTGGCGGCGCTCCAGCACCTGGACGTACTGGCCGGCGTCGATGAGCGAGTCGTGGGTGCCGGTGTCCAGCCAGGCGAAACCGCGGCCGAGGTCGATCACCTTCGCCTTGCCCTCCTGCTGGTAGGGGCGGATGACATCGGTGATCTCCAGCTCGCCGCGCGCCGACGGGGTGAGGTTCTTGGCGATGTCGAGCGCACGGTTGTCGAAGAGGTACAGGCCCGTGATGGCGCGGTCGGTGCGGGGCCGTTCCGGTTTCTCCTCGATGCCGATGAGCCGGCCCTGGTCGTCGACCTCGCCCACGCCGTAGCGCTCCGGGTCGGAGACGCGGTAGCCGAACAGCACGCACCCGTCCAGGCCGTCGCGGCTGTCCCGCAGGAAGTCGGACATGCCGGGGCCGTAGAAGATGTTGTCGCCGAGGATCAGCGCGATGGAGTCGTCGCCGACGAAGTCCGCGCCGATGACGAACGCCTCGGGCAGACCGTTGGGTTCGGCCTGGACGGCGTAGCTGAGCCGCAGTCCCAGGTCGGAGCCGTCGCCGAGCAGCCGCTGGAAGAGCGGCTGGTCCTCGGCCGTGGAGATGATGAGGATGTCCCGGACGTCCGCGAGCATGAGCACGGACAGCGGGTAGTAGATCATCGGCTTGTCGTAGACGGGGAGCAGTTGCTTGGAGACGGCGAGGGTCACGGGGTGCAGGCGCGTTCCGGCGCCTCCGGCGAGGATGATGCCCTTCATGGCTGAGTCACTTCCATAGATGGCGCGTTGAGGGTGTGTGGACGTGCGGGACGACGCATCAGGGCCTCGACGACGTCCGCGCCCCGGGGCGCGCCGCCCGCTTCGATCACCTGCCGGCGCATCCCGGCCACGGCGGCCGCGACACGGGGGCTGCCGGTGACCTCGTCGACGGCCGCGCGCAGCGCGTCCGCGCCGGCCGCCTCGCGGAGCAGGACCCGGCCCAGGTCGAGCTCGGCCGCCCGCCGGGCGATGACCCGCTGGTCGATGTGGTACGGCACGAGCACCATCGGAACCCCGTGGAAGAGGGACTCCATGACGCTGCCCATGCCGGCGTGCGTGACGAACGCGGCGGCGTGCCGCAGCACTTCGGGGTGGCGCAGCCACTGGTGGACCTCGACGTTGCCGGGCAGCGGGCCCAGCTCGGCGGCGGTGACGCGATGGCCGAGGGTCACCACGACGTGCCACGGCGAGTCGGCGAGCGCGGAGACACAGCCGCGCAGGAAGTCCGCCTGGTCGGGGGTGTGGGAACTGCCGAGCGACAGCAGCAGCACCCGGCGGCCCTCCGGCGGACGCCAGTCGTCCGGGGCCGGAGTGTCGTCCAGGCACGGGCCGATGAAGGCGAACCGGTCGTCGAACGTCTCCGGGGCGATCTGGAACGCCTTCGGCAGAAAGACCACGTTGGGGCCGTGTTCGGGCCCGGGGCCGTCGGCCGGGACGCCGTCGAGGCCGTGCCGGGCGAGCAGTTCCGCCTTGCGCCCGACGAACGAGGTGATCGCGGGATCCGCCGGGTCGATCGGCTCCGGGGGAGGCCCCGTGGCCTCCCGGCTCTGCCGCTCGCCCATCGAGAACCCCGGCCCCGAGGCCATGGTCGGGCAGAGCTGCAGAACCGGGACGTCCCAGGCACGGGCCAGCAGCCGGGCCGCTTCACAGGCCGCCAGATCATGGGCGAGGAGGTCGGGCCGGTCGCCGGCGAAACGGGCCACCGCCCTGTCCAGCGGGGCGATCGCCTCCTCGAAGAAGTCGAGGATGTTCTCCAGCGCCGAACCGGAGGGACCCGAGGCCCACGGAAACGTGGACGGGTAGACGACGGGCTCCGCCCCGGCACCCCGGACCAGGTCGCCGAACCGCTCCGGGACGAGGCAACTGACCCGGTGCCCGCGCCGCACCAGCTCGGCCAGCATCGGCACGGCGGGCGCGATGTGCGCGTACGCGGGGAAGGTGAAGACACCGATATGGCCGCCGGGCCGGCCGGGCCGGCCGTCCGTGTGCCGCTGCGGTGGTCCGTTGTGCGCCGGTGGTCCGTTCACGGCGCGAGTATGTACACGCCCGGCGGACCGCATCGAGCGCGTGGCGCGAAGACTAGGGCTCCCACTGGACCGTAAAGACTAGGGCTCCCACTGGACCGAGTTCGCCAAGCTGATCGCCGATGGGTTCAGGACACCATCGAGCTTCGACAGAAGGACACGGTCACACATGAAGGCAAGAGCGAAACCGCCGAGGCGCCTTGGCTCCCGGCGTACGAAAGTCACGGTCCTCGGGGTCGTGGTGGCGGTCACCGCCTCCCTCTCCGCGGCGACGCCGTCGCTCGGCGGGCCCTCGGGGACGCCGGGTGCCGTACCGCTCGCCAAGGTGGTCCCGCTGCCCGCTGAGGTCCGCACCGCGCAGGGCTCCTTCGCCCTCGGCCCGGACGACGCGATCTACGCGACCGACGGCTCGGCGGACGCCAGGGCGGCCGCCGCGTTCCTGGCCGGCCTGCTGCGCAAGCCCACCGGCTACGACCTGCCGGTGCGCACGCTCCGGGCCGGCGCCGAGCCGGAGGGCATCGTGCTGGCCCTGGGCGGGGCCAACTCGGTCACCAGGACCGAGGGCTACCAGCTGGACGTCACCTCCCGGGCCGTCACCATCCGGGCCGACGACCGGGCGGGACTCCTCAACGGGATCGCCACCCTGCGTCAGCTGTTCCCGGTCAAGGTCGAGCGGCAGCAGCGGATGCCGGGTCCCTGGCGGGTCCAGGCCGGCCGCATCGCCGACGCGCCGCGCTACGCCTACCGCGGTGCCATGCTCGACGTGGCCCGGCACTTCCTGCCGGTGGCGAACGTGAAGAAGTACATCGACGCCATTGCCCGCTACAAGATCAACTACCTGCATCTGCACCTCACCGACGACCAGGGCTGGCGCATCGAGATCAAGGAGCGGCCGAAGCTGACCGAGGTCGGCGGCAGCTCCGGCGTCGGCGGCATGATGGGCGGCTCCTACACGCAGGAGGAGTACCGCGAACTCGTCCGGTACGCCTGGGCGCGCGGTGTCACGGTGGTCCCCGAAATCGAGGGGCCCAACCACTCGCACGCGGCCCTGGCCTCCTACGACGAGCTGAACTGCGACGGCACCGCGCCGGAGCCGTACACCGGCTGGATCCAGAGCGAGGAGGGCGCGCTGTGCCTCGACGATCCGGACACGTACGAGTTCCTCGACGTCGTCATCGGTGAGCTCGCCGACCTCACGCCAGGCCCGTACCTCCACATCGGCGGCGACGAGGCCGCCGGCCGGACGCAGGAGGAGCTGGACGGCTATTTCGAGAAGGTCGAGAAGCTCGTCGAGAAGCACGGCAAGAAGGTCTTCGGCTGGCAGGAGTCGGCGGGTTCGCTGACCCCGTCGGGGTCGATGACCGAGGTCTGGGCCCCGGGCCTCAACGACGGGCAGATGATCTCCGCCGCCGAGGCGGGCGGCAAGGTCGTCATGGCGCCGGCCTCCCACACGTACCTCGACATGAAGTACACGGCCGAGCTGCCCGAGTACCCGGTGGGCAACTCCTGGGCCGGCACGTCCACCGTGGAGAAGTCCTACGACTGGAAGCCGGAGGAGCAGATCGCCGGTCTTCCCGCGAACGCGATCGCCGGTGTCGAGGCGACGATGTGGACCGAGACGGTGTTCGGGATCAACCAGTTGGAGAACCTCGCCTTCCCGCGGCTGCTGTCGGTCGCGGAGATCGGCTGGGCGAAGGCGTCGGCGCACGACTGGGACACCTTCAAGCGGCGGCTGGCCGCTCAGGGCCCGCGGCTGCGCGAGGCGCGGGTGAACTACTACCTGTCGCCGGACGTGCCCTGGCCGATGGGCAGTTGAGCACAGGTGACATCGCGTCGGGCCCGGCGGCTTCCCCGCCGGGCCCGACCCTGTCGTCGGACCGGTCAAGCGCCCGCGCCGCCGGGCGAGCCGCGCTCTAAGGAATCCCCCACTGTGCCGCCCGGATACTGACGCCATGTTGGTGAAGATGCGCACGGAGACGCTGAGGGCGTTGACCGACGGCTGGCTGGCGCAGGATCTCGATGCCTGGACACGACATGTGCTGCGGCGTCACTTCGACCCGGAGGGCGGCTCGGCGTACTGGCTGAAGCAGCGCTCCGACCTCGGCTTCGACCCCCTGGAGATCTCCCGCTACGACGAGCTGTCCACGTTCGGCTCCTTCGACCTGGCACTGCTGCGGGACCTCGACCCGGCCGATCTCGTGCCGCGGAGCGTGCCCCGGCCGCTGCGGGGACGCGTCTTCGAGTCGGGCGGCACCACAGGCAGGCCCTGCCGCGTCTTCTACACCGAGGCGATGGCACTCCAGTGGACCGCCTGGCACCAGCGCGGCCGCGAGACGGCCGGCTTCGAACCCGGGCGGGTCTGGCTCGACGCCGGGCCCAGCGGTCCCCATGTCGTCGGCCAGGAACTCAACCACCTGGCCGAGATCTTCGGCTCGACCGTCTACGCCATCGACCTGGACCCCCGCTGGATCAAGACCCTCATCCGAGGCGGCCGGCTCGCCGAGATGCAGGAGTACGTCGACCATGTGACCGACCAGATCGTCGACGTTCTCGGCACCCGCCCGGTCGACTACCTGCGCACCACCCCCGCGACCGTGCAGGCCCTGATCAACCGCCGCCCCGACCTGGTGGCCGCCCTGCGCGGTGTCGCCCTCGGCGGCACGCAGTTCACCCCGGACGCCTACCGCAAGCTTGCCGCGGCCATGCCGAACGGGGTGATCGGCACGACCTACGGCAACACCTTCGGCAACGGCTACGGTCTGCCCTCGCCCGACGGCGGGGCCACCCTGCCGTACGTACCGGGCTTCCCGCACACGACGATGGCCGTCGTCGACAAGGACGACCCGATGCGGGTCGTGGAGTACGGCGAGGTCGGCCGGGTGCGGCTCACCGTGCTCCAGGAGGACCTCTTCCTGCCCAACGTCCTCGAACGCGACCAGGCGATCCGCCACCGCGCCTCGCCCGACTGGCCCTGCGACGGAGTCGCCAACGTCCAGCCCCTCCAGGTCTCCGCGGACCGGCCCGAAGGCCTCTATTAGCACGCTGTGCCGTCCCCCGTCCCCCGTCCCCCGTCCCCTGTCCCCGCCTCTTGTCCTGCCCCCGTCCGTGGGCCCGGAGCCGGTCCCGGTCTCAGGCGCGGCGCAGGCGTACGCCGTGCTCGAAGACGGCTGCCACCGCCTGGGCCACGGCCGCGGGTGAGTCCACGAAGACCGCCGGGAACGGGTACCGCAGCGCGTTCATGACGGGGGAGGGGCCCACCACCAGGGCGAGTTCCGTCTCGTGCCGCCGCAGCTCCTCGTTCAGATGGACCAGGCTGATCGGCTTCACCACGTTGTCCACGAACATCTCACGCACCTCCTCGGCCGTGCCGAGGGTGCGCTGTTCCAGACACGAGCACAGCGGCAGCCTCGGGTCCTGGAACACGACCGGCGCGACCTGGGCGCGGGTCACTTCCCGCAGGTGCTCCCGCAGCGGGCTGTGCACGGCGAGGTCGGCACCCTCGGTGACGTTGACGAGGCCTTCCGGCTCCTCCGCGGCCAGTTTCTCCAGCGCGTCGCGGTACCCGCTGAGCATGGTGATCCGGACCCTGCCCTGCGCGTCGTAGCCGAAGTCGGCACTCAGGAAGACCCCCTCGCGCCGCTCCCCGTAGTAGCGGTCGGGGTCGAAGCCCGGGGTCAGGTAGGCCGAGGCGAGGCCCTCGGGCCGGCCGGCGTCGGCCGGCTCGGGGTCGTGGTCCGCCTCGGCCAGCATCCGCATCAGGTCCTGCCGCTCGACCGCGCCGGCCACGCAACTCGCCACGAGACCGCCGAGGCTGAGCCCGCCCACCACGTCGGGCAGCAGCCCCTTGTCGGCGAGGACGTCCTGGATGCCGAGCTGCGCCGCGGCAAGTCCCACCGAGACCGCCCGGATACGCAGCGTCTCGTTCTCGTACGTGCCGTTCTGGTACAGCAGCGGCTCGACCTCCAGTTCCGTCCACCGGGCGGCCTGTTCGAAAGAGGCACGGACCGCCGGGTACGCCTCGTAGAACTCGACGACACCCTTGGGGTCGTAGTGGAAGAGATTGGTACCGAAGACGGATGCGAGAGCCACGCTGTTACCTCGACAGGGGGAAAGGGCCGACGGGGGAAGGGGCCGGGGTGGGAAGGGGCCGACTCGGATGGCGGCCGGCACCGAGGTGGAAGCAGGAGCGAAGTCAGGAGCCAAAGCGAAAGGGTCAGTGGCGTGCCGCGTGCACCATGTAGTAGCGGTTCTCCTCCTCGGTGAGAGGGGCCCGCTGTGGAACGACATCGAAGCCGGCCTTACGCAGGATGCCGCATACGCGATCCAACTGCCCGTCGAGATCGGCTACTTCGACGACCACCCGGCGGATCCGTGACCACTGGGAATCATCGATACCCAGCAGCACGTCGGCCTCGGCGCCCTCCACGTCGACCTTGAGCAGATCGACGTGGCGGTCCTCGGGGAGGAACGCCGCGAGCCGCTCGACGTCGACGGTCACCTTCTCGGCGTGATAGATCTGCTCCACCAGCGCCCGGTCCACCTTCTCGGCCATCTGCGCCTTCGGTAATTCCTTGATCTCCGGATATCTGGTCGAGTTGGCCGGAAGCATGGGGAAGAAGGAGAAGGTGACCCCGGATTCCGGCACGCTGCCGAGTGCCGTGCGGTGCAGGGTGACGTCGTCGAGACCGTGCAGGGCCATGTTCGCACCGAAGAGTTCGATGGAATCCGGCATCGGTTCGAAGGAGACCACTTCGGCGTCCGGGTACTTGTTCTTGATGAACAGGACGAACATTCCGATGTTCCCGCCGATGTCGAAAACGAGAGGCCGCTCGGCGAGTTCGATCCCGTCGTAACAGCCCTGCTCGAATATCTCGTCGTAGATGTACTGCGCTTCGAGCGGGCTCTGTGTGTAGACCTTCAGGTTGCCGCCCAATTCGACATACTCCGCCACGTTCGCCCCTCCGCAGAATATCATGGTGAATGTCCGCCGCAGCGTATCCACGCGAACACCAGTCCAGGGCATGGATTTCTGACCGACTAGGGAAACAACTAACTGTCGAAACAGTGGCGTTGATACAGTTCAGGGCATGCCGATCGGATACTTGATGGCGACCGCCCTCGTCACGTGGTGCACACTCTTCGCCGCGGTCGCCCCGCGCCGGCCACGGCTGATGGGTGCCCTGAGTTTCCGCTTCGGCCTGGTGCTCAACGAACTGCCGTTCCTCGGCCTCTACTGGATCCTCGCCTCGACCCTGCCGGCGCTCGCCCAGGGCGATACCGCCTCTCCCGGTGGCCGGGCCGTGCTCGGGGCGGCCGTTCTCACCACGGCCGCGCTGGGGGTCGTGATCCGCCGGGGGCTGCGGGCGCGCCCGGTGGTCGAGGACGCCCTGAGCGAGGGCCTGGGGGTCGGCTGGCGCTCCGCCCTCGACCCCGGCACCGCCGCCCGCCTGCGCCGTCGTCCTCCGCTCGCCCGCATCCTGCTCCGGCCGTTCCTCGTGCGTCGCCGGGACGTCGAACGGGTCGCGGACATCCGCTACGGAGAAGCGAGCCGCCGCAACCTGCTCGACATCTACCGTCACCGCTCCCGACCCGAGGGCGCCCCCACGCTGGTCTATTTCCATGGTGGCGGCTTCTCCAGCGGCCGAAAGGACCGCGAGGCGCGTCCCCTGCTCTACCGGCTGGCGAGCCGGGGCTGGGTGTGCGTGAGCGCGAACTACCGCCTGATGCCCGACGCCAGGTTCCCCGACCACCTCGTCGACGCCAAGAAGGTGATCGCCTGGGTGCGGGAGCACGGCCGGGCGTACGGCGCCGACCCGTCGACACTGGTCGTCGCGGGCAGTTCCGCGGGAGGCCACATGGCGTGCATGGCCGCACTGACCCCCGGCGACCCCGTCTTCCAGCCGGGTTTCGAGCAGGCGGACACCTCGGTCGCCGCCGCCGTCTCCCTGTACGGCTACTACGGTCCCGCGGTGACCGAGAACCGGCCGCCCTCCACGCCGTGGGCGTACCTGCGGGCGGACGCGCCACCGTTCTTCCTGACGCACGGCGACAAGGACACCCTGGTGCCCGTCGAGAACGCCCGTGCCTTCGCCCGGGCGCTGCGCGCCGCGTCGACCGGTCCCGTGGTGTACGCCGAACTCCCCGGTGCGCAACACTCGTTCGACCTGTTCCATTCACTGCGCTTCGAAGCAGTCGTCGACGGGGCGGAGGCCTTCCTCGGGTGGGTGCGCGCGACACGGACCGGCCCGCGCGCGGACGGCCAGAAGGCCTGAGCGTCCGGCCGGACATCTGCGGACGCCTACCGGGACCCGGTTGCGGCGAGGTCCAGCGCCGCGGTGCGTACGGCGTCGACGACCCGCTCGACGGTCTCGTCGGTCAGGTGGGGACCGATGGGCAGACTCAGCACCTCCTGCGCCAGCCGTTCGGCCCGGGGCAGGCCACCGGGCGGGGTGATCCGCTGACCGGCGTATGCGGGTGTGCGGTGGTTCGCCACCGGATAATGGATCAGGGTTGCCACGCCCGCCTCCTGAAGCCGTTCGCGCAGTGCCGTACGGTGCGAGGCGCGCAGCACGTACTGGTGCCAGACGGGCTCCGCCCAGGGCGCCACCCTCGGAACGACGATGCCGGGCAGCGCGGCGAACGCCTCCGTGTAGCGCCGGGCGACGGCGCGGCGCCGCTCGTTCCAGCTGTCGAGGTGAGGTAGTTTCGCGGCGAGCACCGCGGCCTGGATCTCGTTTAGACGGGAGTTGAATCCCTGCACCTCATGCACGTACTTCTGGCGGGAGCCGTAGTTGCGCAGCAGCCGTAATCGGTCGGCCAGTTCCGCGTCGTCGGTGAGGACGGCGCCGCCGTCGCCCAGGGCGCCGAGGTTCTTGCCGGGATAGAAGCTGAAGGCCACGGCATGGCCGCTGCCCACCCGCCGGCCGCGGTGCCGGGCGCCGTGCGCCTGGGCCGCGTCCTCGACCACCGCGATCCCGTGCCGCCCGGCGAACCGGCCGACCGCGTCCAGGTCGACCGGGTGCCCGTACAGGTGCACCGGCAGTACCGCGCGGGTGCGTTCGGTGACGGCCGCCTCCAGCAAGTCCGTGTCGAGCAGGAAGGAGTCCTCGGCCGGCTCCACGGGCACCGGGCGGGCACCGGTCGCCGACACGGCGAACCAGGTGGCGACATAGGTGTGCGCGGGCACGATCACCTCGTCGCCCGGGCCCACCCCCGTCGCCCTGAGCGCCAGTTCGAGAGCGGAGAAACCGCTGCCCGTCGCCACGCAGTGCGCGTTGTCGCAGTACGCCGCGAAAGCCGCCTCGAAGGCGTCCAGTTCGGCACCCAGAATGTAGCGGCCGGAGCGGGACACCCGCAGCACGGCCAGATCGATCTCCTCCTGTGTGCCGGTGGCCGCGTGCAGTTCGCGCAGGTCGAAGAACGGGATTTCGGTCATACCAGGCTCCGGCTGTCCAACAGGAAGTCCTCGTACCCGCGGTAGTAGTCCGCCTCGTCGTAGTGGTGCGAGGCCAGGACCAGACAGACCCCGCCGGGTGAGAAGTCGCTGAGGTCCCGCCACACCATCGGACCGACGTAGAGCGCCGTCGACGGACTGTCCAGACGGTGCTCGGCCTGCTGGAAGCCGTCGTCGATCCTGATGGTGAAGCTGCCGTGGGCGGCGATGAACAGCTGCTCCAGCTCGCGGTGGGCGTGCCCGCCCCGGGAGGTGCCGTCCGTCAGGTCGTGCAGGTAGTACACGCGCCGGATGGGGAAATCGGCGGTCCTCTCCGACTCGACGACCGATATGCAGCCGCGTTCGTCCTTGTGCTGTTCCAGATCGATGAGCCGGCTGGGCCTGACCCTGCCGACCGGTGTGGTGGTGGTCGCTGCCATCGCGGCCTCTCCTCGCTCCTGTCCGTCGTGCCCGCTACGCTCCGGTCGCGCCGGCCGGCTCCGTGCGCCGTCGCGCGGTGACCTCGCCGGAGAGGGCGACCGCGGCCCGTACCACGTCGCCGATCACCTCTACGTCGGTGGTGCTGACCCCGGGGCCGGTCGGCAGGGCCAGCAACTGCCCGCACAGCCGCTCCGCGTGCGGAAGCGGGGCGGGCGACTCGTCGGCGTACGGGCGCAGTTGATGCATGGCCTGGCGGAAGTAGGGCTGGGCCAGGATGTTCTCGGCGCGCAGCACCTCCAGCAGCAGGTCCCGGTGCACCCCGGCGCCCTGTTCCTCCACGTTGATCATCATGTAGTGGTGGTTGTTGCGGTGCTGCGGGTCGTACTCCAGCACCCGCACCCCCGGGACACCGGAGAGCGCGGCCAGGTACGCCTCGTACATGGCCCGGTTGTGGGCGATGTTGTCCTCGAGCGCGTCCAGCGAGGTGAGCCCCATCGCGGCCGCGGCCTCGCTCAGCTTGCCGTTCGTGCCGAGCAGTTCGACCAGCCCGTCGGGTCCGAAACCGAAGTTCCGTACCGCCCGCATGCGTGCGGCGAGCGCGTCGTCGTCGGTGACGATCGCGCCGCCCTCGAAGGCGTTGACGACCTTCGTCGCGTGGAAGCTGAAGACCTCCGCGTGACCGAAACCGCCCAGGGGCCTGTCGCCGTGCGTGCAGCCGAGCGCCGGGGCCGCGTCGAAGAACAGCCGCAGGCCGTTGCTCTCGGCGATCTTCTCCAGGCGGAGCACGTCGCACGGCTGCCCCCACAGATGAACACCCACGATCGCCCGGGTGCGGGGTGTGATCAGCGCCTCCACCGCGTCCGGGTCGATCAGGCCGGTCACCGGGTTCACGTCGCACACGACCGGCCGCAGGCCCCGCCACCGCACGGCGTGCGCCGTCGCGGGGAACGTCAGCGCCGGCACGATCACCTCGTCGTCCGGGGCACCCCCGGTGGTGGCATCGCCGACCAGCATCTGGAGCGCCACCGTCGCGTTGCACAGGGAGACGCAGTGCCGTACGCCCACGAGCTGCGCGACGCGCTCCTCGAACTCATACATGAGCGGGCCCATGTTGGACAGCCACTCGTTGTCCAGAACCCGGTTCATCCGCTCCAGGAACCGTGCGCGGTCGCCCTGGTTCGGCCGGCCGACGCGGCGGTTGTGCAGGAACGCCGGTGGCCCGCCGAACAGCGCGAGGTCTTCCGTGCGGTGCTTCATCACTACCTCTCCCTTGGCAAGCGGTACGGATCGCCTCAGACCCGTCTGCGGTACGCCCGCATGGCGAGCGGGGCGAACACGGCCGTCAGCACGGCGGTCCAGCCGAGCGTCCACCACACCGAGGAACCCACCGGCCCGCCCGTCATCAGCGCCCGCAGCGCCGTCGCCTCGTACGAGATGGGGTTGATGTCCGCCCACGACTGGAGCCAGCCCGGCATGGTGTCGGTCTGCACGAACACGTTGCTGCAGAAGGTGAGCGGGAACAGCAGCACACCGCTGAACATGTGGACCGTCGTGGCGGACTTGGCGGCCAGCCCGACCAGCATCGACGCCCAGGCCAGGCTCGTTCCGAACAGCGTGGCCAGCAGCAGGCCGGCCAGGGTGGACCAGAACCCGGTGTGCACGTCGAAGCCCTGCGCGGCGCCCACGGCCAGCAGCATCAGCACCCCGGCCGCGACCCGCACCATGTTGCCGATCAGATGCCCCATCAGCGGCGCGATCCGGGCGATGGGCAGGCTGCGCAGCCGGTCGAACACGCCGTTGCTGATGTCCTGGTGCAGTCCGGCACCGGTGGCGAGCACGGAGGTGACCGACGACTGCACGATCAGACCCGGCAGGGCGTACTGGAGGTACGTCTCGGTGTCTCCGGCGATGGCCCCGCCGAAGACGTACACCAAAAGCGCGATCACCATCAGCGGCTGCACGACGGCGAACCCGATGATCTCCCCCGGATTCGCCTTGAGGTGCAGCAGGTTGCGGCCCGCGAGGGTCAGACAGTGCCGGGTCGTCGCCGCGATCCCCAGCCGGTGTCCTGGTCGCGTGCGGGCGATCGTGCTCATGCCGTGCTCCGTTCCGTCTCCACTGTCCACGCCGGATCCGTCCGCCTGCCGCTCCCGGTCAGGGACAGGAACACCTCGTCGAGGCTGGGCCTGCGCAGCGCCAGCTCGACGACCTCGATGCCCGCCTCGTCGAGCCGGCGCAGCAGCGCGGGTGGCAGCGCCGAGTCGTTGACCTGGAACCGCAGCCGCTTGCCCTCCGTCGTCGGCCGGATGCCGCTGAGCTCCTCCACGATCCGCGCGGCACGCCCGAGCTGGCCGTCGTCGGCGGGCTGGAGCTCCAGCGTCTGCCGGTCGATCTTCGACTTCAGCTCCTCGGGGGTGCCGGTGGCGATGGCCACGCCCCCGTCGATCACCACGATGTCGTCGGCGAGCCGGTCGGCCTCGTCCATGTACTGCGTGGTCAGCAGCACCGTCGAGCCGTCCGCGACCAGATCGCGGACGATGTCCCACAGTTCGTAGCGGCTCTCCGGGTCCAGACCCGTGGTCGGCTCGTCCAGGTACAGCACCTCGGGGTCACCCACCAGGCTGACCGCGAGGTCGAGCCGGCGTCTCATGCCACCCGAGTAGGTGCTCGCCTTGCGTCCGGCCGCGTGTCCGAGCCCGAACCGCTCCAGCAGCTGTGCCGCCCGGCTCCGGGCGTCGGCCCGGCTGAATCCCAGCAGCCTGGCCACCATGAAGACGTTCTGCGAGCCGGTGAGTTCCTGGTCGACGGCCGCGTACTGGCCGGTGAGACCGATCACCCGGCGGACCTCGTGGGGGTCGCGGGCCACGTCGTGGCCGCAGACCCGGGCGGTCCCCTCGTCCGGCCGCATCAGCGAGGCCAGGATGCGCACCGCGGTCGTCTTCCCCGCCCCGTTCGGACCGAGGACGCCGAGCACGGTCCCCCGATGCGCCGCGAGGTCCAGTCCGCCCAGCGCGGTGACCTTGCCGAAGTGCTTGACCAGGCCTTCGGTCTCGATGGCATACGTCATCAGGTGCCCGCGCTCTCGGGCGCACCGGACGGGACCGTGTGCTCCATGGATTCTCCAGACGTCGGGAAGGGTTCGTTCAGCCAGTCGTCGATCACCCGCGCGGCGCGGGCCGGCCCGCCCGCCGCGAGCAGGTTCATGCGCATCCGGGCGACCCGGCGGCGGATGTCCGGGGAGCTCACCACGTGTTCCACCGCGGCGCGCAGCCGCTCGGCGGTGGCCTCCGTGCCGGGCACCTCGACGCCCAGACCGAGTGCGGTGACGCGTCTGCCGTTGACCCGGTCCTCGGGCGTGTACGTGACGACCACCAGGGGTTTACCGAAGGAGAGGGACTCCAGCATGGTGCTCATGCCGGAGTGGCACACCACGGCCGACACATGCGGCAGAACCGTGTTGAACGCGAGCCACTCGTGCATCTCCACATGGCCGGGCACCGGTCGGCCGGCAGGCAGGTTGCCCGGGCCGACCGTCACCACCAGATGCCATCCGCCGTCGGCGAAGGCGGCACCGCAGGTCTCGAAGAAGTCCGGGCGATCGTTCACCTCCGTGCCCAGCGTGATCAGCGCCACCGGACCGTCGCCGGCCGGGCGGGACCACGAACCCGTGCCGGGCCGGTCGGCGGGCAGGCTGTGCCCGGTGAAGGTGTACCTCTCGTCGAAGGTGTCACCGTGGGGCTGCAGTTCCCTCGGCAGCAGCACGATGTTGCGCTCGTCGAAGTTGGCCAGGAACGGCCAGACGGCGTCCGGACCCTCACCCTCCCCGGTCAGGAAGTCCGCCACCAACTCGACGGATTTCTCCAGGCTCTCACCCGCCCCAGCCATGACCTCCCGGTTCAGTGAATAGTGCTCGTTCGTGGCGATGTACGGGAACAGTTGCGCGGTGGGCCGGCCCCAGCGCCGGGCCGCGGTGCGCGCGGTGAAGAAGCTCTCCAGGTCGTACAGGACCAGGTCCGGTATGTCGTCCTCGAACGCCTCCAGGGTCAGCGGCAGGATCACCTCCATCGACTCCCGCAGGAACGTGAGGCCCAGCGCGGCGATCTCCTCCCCGCTCACGGTGCCCGTACCGCCAGCCAGCCGGCCGCGCCGCGAGGTGTACGGCACCGTCCGGGCACCGGCCGCCGCCACCGGTCCCGCCAGGCGCTCGTCCAGGACATAGCTGACCCGGTGGCCCAGCGCGATCAGCATGCGGCTGATCTCCAGCGTCGGGTTCACATGGCCGTACCCGGGAAACAGGAGGACCAGGACATGCTTCGGCGTCATCACTCCACTCCGCTCCCCGGTCATCGCAGGGCCGGTTCGCTCAGCCGCTCGTCGATGACGCGCAGGACCTCCGGGACATGGTCGACGAGGTAGAAGTGCCCGCCGGGGTAGGTCTTCAGCTCGAAGGCGGCCGCGGTGTGCGCACGCCACGCGTCCACCTCCTCGTGACTCGCCTTGGGGTCGCTGTCGCCGGTGAGAGCGGTGATCGGACAGCGCAGCCGGGGACCGGGCGTGTAGCGGTACGTCTCCGCGGCGCGGTAGTCGTTGCGGATCGCGGGCAGCACCATGCGAAGGATCTCCTCGTCACCGAAGATCCGCTGGTCCGTGCCGCTGAGCGCGCGCAGTTCGGCCACCATGCCGTCGTCGTCACGCAGATGCACCCGCTCGTCGCGGACCCTCGACGGCGCCCGCCGCCCGGAGGCGAACACCCGCATCGGGAACATCTGACGGCCCTCCAGCCGGGACGCCGTCTCGAACGCCAGCGTGGCGCCCATGCTGTGCCCGAACAGCGCGAAGGGACGGTCGACGGCCGCCGCGACCGCCTCGCACACCCGGTCCGCGAGCACCCCCAGGTCGTCGATCATCGGCTCGTGGCGCCGGTCCTGGCGTCCCGGGTACTGGACGGCGAGCACCTCCACCCGCGGGCTCAGCGCCTGCGCCACCGGCCGGTAGAAGGGCGCCGAGCCTCCCGCGTGCGGCAGGCAGACCAACTGGACCGCGGCATCGGCACTCGGAAAGTAGCGTCGTATCCACACATCGGTGTCGTTCATCCCGGCCTCTCTGAATCGCGAACACGGCCGGCGAGTGGGGAGGCGGGAGCACACTCCCTGTCGGCCGCTTGGGTCAAGGGAAGTTCGCCGACCGTCCCCGCGGCACTCCCCCCGGCACGGATCTGAGTGAACACCTAGATCGGTCCGCTCCGCCTGGGACAGCTCCCACCGACGTGTTCACCTGGTGTGCGACGCCACGGGCCGAGGCCCCGGTCGACCCGACCGGAGTGCGAACGCCCCACCGAACACACGACGGGGGAGAGGACCATGCCGCTGACCACCGGACCCGGCGTGCTGCGTCACGAGGACCCACACCTGGGGGAGCGGCTCGCCCGGTCGGCCCGTGCCACCGGCGGTGTGGCCACCAGCCCCGAGCAGTTCGAGAAATGGTTCGCCGAACGCGGCGCCGCCCAGGTCCACGACGTCACCCGCATCCCGTTCAGCCGGCTGCGCAACTGGTCGTTCGCCGAGGACACCGGGAACCTGGTGCACGACAGCGGCCGGTTCTTCTCGGTGGCCGGCCTCCGGGTCGAGGTCGACGAAGGCCCGGTACGGCAGTGGTCCCAGCCCATCATCCTCCAGCGGGAGATCGGACTCCTGGGCATCGCCGTACGGGAGATCGACGGGGTCCTGCACCTGCTCATGCAGGCCAAGGCGGAGCCCGGCAACCCCCACGGCGTCCAGCTGTCACCCACGGTCCAGGCCACCAAGAGCAACTACACCGGAGTGCACCGCGGCCGGACCGTGCCCTACGTCGAGCACTTCGCCCGCGCCGAACCGCGCCGGGTCGTCGCCGACGTCCTCCAGTCCGAGCACGGCGCCTGGTTCTACCGCAAACGCAACCGCAACATGGTCGTCGAGGTCGGGCCCGAGGTGGAGGCCGGGGACGACTTCTGCTGGCTGACCCTGGGCCAGGTGCAGCAACAACTGCGCATCGACCACCGGGTGAACATGGACGCCCGCACGGTGCTCTCTTGCCTGCCCGGCTTCGACACGGACGGCCCGGCCCTGCACACCCGCACCGAGATCGTCAGCTGGATCACCGCCAACCAGGCCGTCCACGACGTCGACACCACCGTCGTGGGCCTGCGCGACCTGCCCGGCTGGCGGCAGACGGACATGTCCATCTCGCACGAACGCGGAGTGTTCTTCGACGTCATCGCCGTCGACGTCGTCGCCAACAGCCGCGAAGTGTCCGGCTGGACCCAGCCGTTGATCGAACCGCACGGCGTCGGCGTGGTCGCGATGCTGGTCAAACGGTTCGACGGGGTGCCGCACGTCCTGCTCCGTGCCCGCATCGAGCCCGGCTACCTCGACGCCATCGAACTCGCCCCCACCGTCCAGGGCACCCCGGAGAACCACGCCCACCTGCCCGGCCCCCTGCGGGAACAGCTCCGCGACATCGAACGCCACCGCCACACCGGTCGTGTGCTGTTCGACGCGGAGTTGTCGGAGGAAGGCGGCCGCTTCCACCACTCCCGCAGCCGGTACACGATCATCGAAGTGGGCGACGACCACCCGGACGAGGAGCCGCCCGGCTTCCGCTGGATGACCCTGCCCCAGATCACCTGGCTGCTCCAGCACCGGCACTACCTCAACGTGCAGGCCCGCAGCCTCATCGCCTGTCTGCGCGCCTGCCTGGACTGACCGCGACCGACAGCACCACGACCACGGCATCCACCGGCACGCGGTGGGCCGCCCCCGCCCGGACGGTCCACCGCCCGGACGGTCCACCATCCGGACGGTCCACCGGCCGCCCACGACGGCGCGTGTTCGCACCGCGAGCGCGCGCGGACCGCATCGCTTCACCCACGAGACACGGAAGGGGTACCCCATGACCGGAATCGGCGAGGAGACCGGTGAGCGCATGGTGAACGTCACCTTGATCGGCGGTCCCGACGACCTCCCGGCAGACCGGCGGACGGTGCTCATCGACACGGCCAACGCCCCGGACAAGATCAAGATCGAGTACTACGGCGGCTACCAGCACTTCGAGCCGGCCGACGAACCCGGCGGCGCCGGCCGGGGGCCGAGGATCTTCCGCTGGACCGGCTTCACCAAGATCGCGGAGTAGGCGGGAGCAACGCGCCCTATGGAGACCTCGCGACCCATGGACACCCCTCGCACCAGCATCCCCGCCCAGCCCGGCACCGCCACCGCCAACCAGCCGGTGGCCATCGTCGGACTCGCCTGCCGGCTGCCCGGGGCCCCCGACCCCGACGCCTTCTGGCGACTGCTGTGCGACGAGGACAGCGCGGTCACCCGGGTTCCCGCCGGACGGCAACCGTCCGGCGGGAACTGGGGCGCGTTCATCGACGACGTCGACCGGTTCGACGCCGACTTCTTCGGCATCACCCCGCGCGAAGCCGCCGTGCTCGACCCTCAGCAGCGGCTGATGCTCGAACTGGCCTGGGAGGCCATCGAGGACGCCCGGATCGTCGCCGACGCCCTGCGCGACAGCACGACCGGCGTGTTCGTCGGCGCGATGCGCGACGACTACGCACTCCTCCTCGGCAGGGCGGGCCACACCGCACTCAACCACCACGCGATGCCCGGGGTGAGCCGCGGCATCATCGCGGGCAGGACCTCCCACTTCTTCGGGCTGCGCGGGCCCAGCCTGGTCATCGACGCCGGCCAGGCGTCCTCGCTCGTCGCGGTCCACTCCGCGATGGAGAGCCTGCGCCGCGGTGAGACCACCCTCGCCCTCGCGGGCGGCATCAATCTCAATCTCGCCGCCGAGACCGGCACCGCCGCCGAACAGTTCGGCGGCCTCTCACCGGACGGCCGCAGCTACACCTTCGACCACCGGGCCAACGGCTTCGTACGGGGTGAGGGCGGCGTCGTCCTCGTACTCCGGCTGCTCCCCGACGCGATCGCCGCCGGTGACCGCGTCTACGGTGTCCTCCGCGGCGGCGCCGTCAACAACGACGGCACGGCCGAGCACCTGACCACCCCGAGCCCTCAGGCCCAGGCGGACGTCCTGCGCCAGGCCTACGAGGCCGCCGGCATCCCGGCGGGTGCCGTGCAGTACGTCGAACTCCACGGCACCGGAACCCCCGTGGGCGACCCGATCGAGGCCGCGGCGCTGGGCGCCGCCCTGGGCTCACCCCGGGCGGACACCAATCCGCTGCTGGTCGGCTCGGTCAAGACCAACGTGGGACACCTGGAGGCCGCCGCCGGCGCCACCGGTCTGCTCAAGACGGTGCTGGCACTGTCCCACGGGCGCATCCCCGCAAGCCTGAACTTCGAGGAAGCCAACCCGGACATCCCCCTGAACGAACTGAACCTTCGCGTCGTGGACCGCGCGATGGAGTGGCCCGACGTGAGCCGTCCCCGGATCGCCGGGGTCAGCGCGTTCGGGATGGGGGGCACCAATTGCCACCTGGTTCTTTCCGAGGCGCCCACGGGGGATGCGGCGGATTCGGGTGCGGAACTGCCGGTGGTTCCGTGGGTGTTGTCGGGGCGGAGTGCTGCGGCTCTGCGGGGTCAGGCCGGGGCGTTGCTGCCGTTGGTGGGTGTGGCGGATCCGGTGGGTGTGGGTTGGTCGTTGGTGTCGACGCGGGCGTGTTTTGAGCATCGGGCCGTGGTGGTGGGTTCGCATGCGGCGGGGCTTGGGGCTCTGGTGTCGGGTGAGCCTGCGGGTGGGGTGGTGTCCGGGGTC